>DATDLP010000366.1:0-3427 GCA_036519255.1 Croceibacterium sp. | reverse complement strand
CATCGCGCTCTACGGCGTCGCCAACACAAGGCTGCTGATCGCCGAGGCGCTGGCCAAGGCGGCCTGACGCCCGATCCTAACGCCAGGGGCGGGCGCGGAACCACTTGGTGACGACATATTTCGCGCCGCGCACCACCGGGTTGCCGGCGTGACTGGTCAGCGGGCTGGGCACGCCGTGCGGGTCGGCGTTGTTCCACACCAGCAGCGTGCCCTGTCGCGGGGCGATCGCGAGGTCGAGCTTGGGGAAATCGGTCTCGCCTCCGGCTTCGACCGTGTTGAGATAGGCCATCGCGGTGAACGCGCGTTGTCCGCCCCGGGCTTTCTCGCGCTGCCAGCCCGGCGAATCGGGCGGGAACCAGTCGATGTGCTCCTTGAACTGCTGCCCGGCCGTGTAGCGCTGGCCTTCGAGCACCTCCCCGGTGTCGTACGGCAGCCCGAGCAGGCTCCCGATCCGCCGGTCGAGCCCGCGGACGAACGGGTCGTTCGGGTCGAGGTCGCCCGAGAACGAGGTGCGCACGTCCTCGTCGCCGCCGAGCGCATAGGCCACGCTCGGCCGCGCGGTCGCGTCGATCAGCGCGATCAGCCGGCCGCATTCGACGGGGTCGAAGAACCCGCTCACGGCCCACAGCTCGGCGCCGCCGTGCGCTATGGTGTGCACCGCGCGGTTGGCAGCCAGCCGCTTGCGGACCTTCTGGCCGATCCGGCGTAGCAGCTCGCTGTCGGGGTGCTCGGGACGCGCGGCGACTGCCGATCCGGTCATAGCCATCGCCTGCAGCGGTACCACTTGGTGACGATGTACTTGGCCCCCCGGGTCACCGGGGCGCCGGCGTGGAGCGTCATCGGATTGGGCACGCCGTCCTCGTCGGCGTTGTTCCAGATCAGCAGCGTGCCCGGGCGGGGCGGGACCGCCATGCCGAGCTGGGGGAACGCGGTCGCGCCGCCTTCCTCGACCGCGTTGAGGTAGGCCATCGCGGTGAACGCGCGCTGCCCGCCGCGCGGCTGCTCGGTCTGCCAGATCGCGGTGCCCGGCGTGAACCAGTCGAAGTGCGGCCGGAACTGCTGGCCCTGCAGGTAGCGCTGCCCCTGCACGGTCTCGCCGTAGGCATGGTCGAAGCCGAGCAGGTCGTCGATCCGCTTCTGCAGCCCGGCGACGAACGGATCGTGCGGATCCATGTTGCCCGAATACGAGGTGCGGTAGCCGCTCGAGTAGTCCCGGTCGTAAGCCTCGCTCGGCTTGGCCACCGCGTCGATCATCGCCATCAGCCGGCCGCATTCGAGCGTGTCGAAGAACCGCGGCACGGCCCACAGCTCGGCCTTGTCCGCGGCGACGCGCTTGACCGCGCTGTTCGCGGCCAGCCGCCGGCGAACCTTGCGGCCGACCCGCCGCAGGAGGTCCTGGTCGGGATCGCCGGTGAGGTCGGGGGGTGCCGAGGTCATCGGCGCGCTCGGCTCAGTACCACGGCCGGGCACGATACCACTTGGTGATGATGTACTTGACCCCGCGCACCACCGGCATCCCGGCGTGCAGCGTCCACGGATTGGGCACCCCGTCGAGGTCGGCGTTGTTCCAGATCAGCAGCGCTCCGGCGCGCGGCTCGACCCTCAGGCCGATGCTCGGGAAGTCGGTCGTGCCGCCTTCCTCGACCGGGTTGAGGAACGCCATCGCAGTGTACGCGCGCTGTCCGCGGCCCTTTTCCTGCTCCCAGTAGGGCGTGTTGGCCGGAAACCAGTCGCAGTGCGCCTGGAACTGCTGGCCCGGCAGGTAGCGCTGGCCCTGGATCGTTTCGCCAAAGGTTGGATTGATCCCGAGCAGGTCGTCGATCCGCCGCTGCGTCCTGATGACGAACGGGTCGTGCGGATCGACGTCGCCCGAATACGAGGTGCGGTAGCCGCTCGCGTACTCCATGTCGAACGCGCGGCTAGGCTTGGCCACCGCGTCGATCATCGCCATCAGCCGGCCGCATTCGTCGAGGGTGAAGAAGTCGCCGACCGCGAAGATCTCGGCCTTGTCGGTCGGCAGCTTGTAGACCGCCGGCGTGTTGGCCAGCCGCTCGCGCACCTTGCGGCCGATGCGGCGCAGGCGATCGCGGTCGGGGTTGTCTTCGGGGCCCGGCGCCGGGACGACGTGCTGATTCATCCGGCAACCTTTTCCATCGCCCGCCGCCGCTGGCAAGCCCGCCGGTGCCGGGCGTGCAAAAGCCCCCGCGCCGCAGCGCGGGGGCCTCGCCCTGCCGGGCCACTCATCCCGGCAGAAGCCCGGATGCGGCGCTACCAGAAGAAGTTGTAGATCACGTCGACCACCTGGCCGGTGTAGATGTCCACCAGCAGCACGTCGTCGTAGTACCGCACCCAGCGGTACGGACCCCACACGTCGGGCAGGCGGTACTGCCACGGGTTCACGATCCAGTAGCTGCTGCCGTAGAACAGCGAGCCCATGGTGGTGCCCACGCCGTAGCGGCGGTAGCTGTAGTAGCGGTACGGCGCGGAGTACGCGCCGACTCGATACACCGTGCGGTTGCTGTTGCGGTAGCGCTGCCAGTCGTAGCGATTGTTGTTGCGCCAGTCGCGGTCCCAGCGGCGGCCGTCGTTGCGCCAGCTGTCGTTGTCGCGACCGTCGGCGCGGCGCAGGCCCTGGCGGTTGTTGTCGCCGTCGTTGTCGCGCCGGCCGCCCTGCCAGTTGTTGTCGCGACCGTCGGTACGGCGGAGGCCCTCGCGGGTGTTCTCGCTGCCGCCGCGCTGCCCGCTGCCTTGCCGGGTGCTTCCGCGGTCGTTGCCGCGCCGCTCGCCGTCGGCCGCAACGTAGCCGCGGTTCCGGCCCTGGTCGGCATAGCTGCGGTTGCGTTCGGCCTGCTGCGTCGCGTCGGTGCGCTGCGCGGCCTGGCGTGCTGCCTGGTCGGCCTGCGCAGCGCGCCACTGCCCGCGCTGGTCGGCTTGCCGCGCCGCCTGCTCGGCCCCTCGATCACCCTGCCGCGTAGCCTGCTCGCCGCCACGACCACCCTGCCGCGAGCCTTGCCCTGCCGCCTGTGTGGCAGCGCGCTCGGCTTGCGCGGGGCGCTGCCCGGCCTGCCGTGCGGCGCGCGCCTCGTTGGCCGCCTGCACTCGTTGGCCGCGGATCGCCATCGCGTTGTTCTCGCTGCCGTCGGCCCGCTGCTGCGATACGCGATCGCCGCGATTGCGGCTCTCCGCCCACGCATCCGCCGGAGCGACCGAGGCCGCGAGCGCAACCGCTGTCGCGGCCCACCCGCCGCGCGTCATGAACTTCACCACCGACATTGAGCTGACTCCCGTGCACGCCGCCGAGTGGTGCGGACAACTGATGACGGCGGATTACGCGAGTCGGGCTGTCCGTTAACTGAACCGCCTTGCTGGCTTAACGTTCATACGCGCTGCGCCGGATATTAACGCCGCTCAGCAGCCGCCGGCTTCG
>DATDLP010000365.1:0-9084 GCA_036519255.1 Croceibacterium sp. | reverse complement strand
CGAGCGCGTCGCTCATCCGCCCGACCCGCGCGGGATCGACCGGCTTGATCGTGCCGCAATGGAAGATTCCGGCGATTCCGCACATGCGAAGCGACCGTTACGGCAGCAAGGCGACGCGGTCCATCCATCCGCCCGCCAGCGCGAGCAGCAGAATGCCCGTTGCGGCTTGCGTGCCGCCGATGCTCGCCGTCGCCAGCCGCGCGAGCCGGGGCGAGGCTTCGACCGCAGCCGCGTCGAGCAGTGGATCGTCGGGCGAGCGGTCGAAGAAGCGCCACGAGCCGCCGAGCATGATCGCCATGACCAGCGCGAAGAATATCCACCCGTAGACGATGTGATCGAACCCGGCGGCGAATTCGATGCCCTGCGACTGCGCGATGAAGATCGTCCCCCACGCACGCACGCCGTTGGCGAGCACGGGCACGATCGCGGCGGCGAGCATGAACGCAGCGCGCCGCTTCGGGCTGGCGAAGCACAGATGCGCGACGAGCGTGCCGAGCGCGATCATCGCGACGAGAAACTTTACCCCCGAGCAGGCCTCCGCCACCTCGAACAGCCCGACCGGGGTGTCGATGAACACCCCTTCTATCGTCGCGGGAACACCGCTCGCGTGAGTTAGCGCGATCGCCAGCTTCGCAGTGATCGCCTGCAGCGCCGGCACGATTTCGTCGCCGAACGGGACCAGGAACAGCATGTAGGCGAGCGGGAACCACAACCCCCACACGATCCGCGGGCCGAGCAGCACCGCCACCGCGCCCTGGAGCAGCATGACCGCGCCAAGCTGCGCGATCAGGTTGATCTCCGCCGCACCCCCTCCGAGCCAGACCAGCAGCCCCGCGGCGAGCCAGACGAAGCCGGGCCACCAGGCCGCCGGGGTCAGCCGGGCCAGCTCGAAAGATCGCTGGCGCACCAGCCAGAACAGGATCGGCGGGATCAACAGGATGTGATTGTAGGTCGAGGAATCCCACCACTGCCGGGCCATTTCGGCCCAGTCGCTCCACGCGAGCGCGATCAGCATCGCCCAGGCGAGCGCGAGCCGCACGAGCGGTCCGCGCCACGCCTCGGGCACGCTCGCCGGCCCGACGGTCGCTGCGGCAAGCGTCGCCTCAGGCGGCATCGCGCCGCTCCGCCGCGCGCCCGACGAGCGCCGGCAAGCCGCTGAGCATCGCCGGCCAGCTCATCCGTTCGACCACCAGCCGCCGTGCGGCCTGGCCCATCGCACGCGCCGGCGCAGGGCGCGCAAGCAGGGCCAAGGCGCGATCGACCAGCGCCTCGTCGCTCGCCGCGACCGAGAAATGGACCCGGTCGGTGCCCGGAATCCCGGTTGCCGCGGCGGGGGTCAGCACCACCGGGCGCGCCATCGCCATCGCCTCGAGCACCTTGTTCTGCACCCCGCGCGCGATCTCCAGCGGCGTCAGCACCAGGTCTGCCGCAGCGAGGAACGGCCGCACGTCGGGGACCTCGCCCCAGACCCGTGCGCCATGCTGGTTGTCGAGCGCCATCACCTCGGCGGTCGGCGCGCGCCCGACCAGATGAAACCGCGCGGCCGGATGTACTGCGCGAATCCACGGCATGAGCCGCTCGACCGTGCGCTTCGCCGCGTCGACGTTGGGCGGATAGTCCATCTGGCCTGTGAACACGATATGCGGCCCGGGCCGCTCGAGTGCCGGTTGCGGCGCGATCCCGGCCGGATCGAAGTGCTCGAAATCTATTCCGTTGCCGAGCACCGAGACGTTGGCCGCGCTGCCTTGCGGCAAGCGGCTCGAGAAGAGCCCGGCCTCGGCCTCGCTGATCAGCAGCGTGTGGTCCGCACGGGCCGCAAGCCGGGCCTCCACCTGTCGCAGCAGCGAGGCCTCGCGCGCATCGACCCAGTGCATCGGGGCGGGCTTTTCGCGCGCGTAGGCCTCGAACTTCGCCGAATCGACGTCGACCAGGTCGATCACCACCCGTCCGGTCCAGTCCGTTGGAACGTACTGCCCCATCTGGCCGGAAAAGACGTAGATCGTGTCGATGTCGCGGCCCGCGAGCGTGCGCGTTACCCAGCCCGCCAGCGCCGGATGCCGGAAGGCCGCGAGGCTGACCGGCTCCCGCCGGACCAGCGCTTCGAGCCCGGCCAGCGGCAAGCGTTTGCGACGCATCGGCATGCAGTGGCTCTTCGCCAACTCGGCCAGTTCCACCTCCGCCGCCTTGTCGGCGATCGTCTCGCCGAAGCAGCCCACGTGGACCGGTGCGAGCTTCGCCAGCGCCCGCAGCACGTGGTGCGAGCGGATCTTGTCGCCGCGGTCGGGAGGGAACGGCAGGCGGTGCGCGAGAAACAGGATTCCGCTCACCCGAGGCCCCGCGCGATCGGCGGGCCGAGCCGGTTGGCGAGCGCCAGCGGCAGCATCTTCCACAGCGCGATCCGCCCGGCATGGCGCGCACTGGTGGGGTCGGCATCGCGCCGTTCCGCGCCGCACGCGGTCCAGCTCGCGTAGGACAGCGGCACGGGCTCGAAGCCCCAGTTCTTCTTGAACGCGTAGGCGCCGCTGCCGGTCTTGCTGCGACCGAAATCGAACCGCGTGCAGCCGCGCACCCGCGCATGGCGCATCAGCTCGAAATACATCCGGTCGTTGGCGCGGAGGGCTCGCGCCGCGAGTGTGCCGCCGCCCCAGTAAGGCAGCACCGCGCCGTCGTGATAAAGCGAAAGCACGCTCGCGACCGGCGCGCCTCGGTGGCGCAGGGTGAGAATGTCGGCATCGAGCGCATCGAGCACTGCATCGAACAGCGCGCGCGGAAACACCGGTGTACCGAGGTTGCGGACGCTTTCGGCATAGACAGCATGGTGCGCCGCGCGGTCGCCCGGCCCGGTCCCGACCGATACTTCGAATTCGTTGGCCAGCCCCTTGCGCACTTCGGCGCGCTGCTTGCGCGGGACCGCCGCGAGTTGCGCTTCGTCGTCGGCCGCAAGCGGCACGACGAAGCCGCAATGGCTATCTGTCCTGAGCGTCCAGTCACTCGGTACCGCACCGCCGCGCAGCTCGACGGTCGGGCACGACAGACGCGAAGCGTACTCCTGGGCCGCGCGGCACAACGCGATGGCGGTGGTCTCGCGTGCGGCGATCGGTCCGCCTTCGACCGCGAAGCCGCTCGAGGCGAGCATGCGCCCGAACACCGGCGAGTGGACCTCGGTGAGTGGGAGCCAGCCGGTTACGACTCCGCCCTTCTCCGCCAGCAGCCCGCGTGCGCGCTGCCCGGTGCCGCGTTCGACCGCGCGCAGCCAGGCCGGGCGGTGGAACACGCTTGCGCCCGAATCCGCGACGAACCCCTCGAGCCGTGCAGCCTCGTCTGGCTGGTGCAAATCGGCGGTCCGGACGTACTCCGCAGTCAGGGCGAAGGGAGCATTCACGGGGTCGGTCTGTGGGCCAATTCCGCATCGATCCGCGCGGATTCACGGGTCGCCAGCAGATCCATCCGCCCCCAGGCGAAATCGTGGATCAGCTGGCGCAGCTTGGGCGCCATCTGGTCGAGATTGGTGTAGTGCCTGAGACGCGACTTGAGCGGCGCCCCCTCGACGCGCGGCTGGCCCGGGTCGATCTCCCACGGGTGGAAATAGAACACCGCAGGGCGCTCGTCGCGGCGGTTGACCTGGCGGATCGCCCAGCGGCTGAAGGCGTACGGCAGCACGCGAAAGAAGCCGCCCCCACCCGCGGCCAGGCGTCTCCCGGCGAGAATGGCGGTGGTGACCGGAATCTCGATCAGCGGGGACGCCGGCACCGGCTTGAACGCGAAGCGCGGCGCGTCTGGCCAACCATAGTGGTCGTGCTCGACCGGCGCGACGCTCGAGGAGTAGACATAGCCGCGTTCGGCCAGTTCGAGGTGCGCCCAAGGGGTGCGGCGGTCGATCGAAAAGCTCGGCGCACGGTAGCCGGTCACGCGCATGCCGGCGGCGTCCTCGATCACCTTCTGTGCCCGCCCCACGTCCTCGCCGAAGCTCTTGCGCTCCATCCGGAACACGCGTTGGTGATCCCAGCCGTGGCTGGCGAGCTCGTGCCCGCGGCGCGCGATCTCGCGCAGCAGCGGCCCGTGCCGCTGCGCCACCCAGCCAAGGGTGAAGAAGGTGGCCTTGGCCTGGGCCTCGTCGAACAGGTCGAGGATCGCATTGACGTTGGCGACCACACGGTCGGCCAGGGCGGACCAGTCGTCGCGCTCGATCACGCTTTCGAACGCGCCGACCTGGAACCAGTCCTCGACGTCGACCGACAAGCCGTTGACGATGGTCGTGGCGAGGTCCGGCCGCTCGCGGAAGGTAATCGCATTCACGCTGGCTGCCCCCTGCCCGCGGCGTCAGGCCGAGCCTACGCCGCCTTGGTCTGTTCCATCTCGCCTTCGATCCACTCGATCAGCATGGTCAGCGTCTGGCGGATCGTGCGCTCCTGCTCGAACACCTTGGCCTCGAGCCGGGCGATCTGCTCGTTCATCCCGGCGATCTCCGGCCGCACCGCCGCCGCAGCGGCCGCGTCCTGCTGATTGGCCAGCTCGACGATGGCCTGCTGCAACTCGGCAATCTGCACGTCGCGCTCGGCGAGCAGCTGGTCGAGCATCTCGTGGTCGATCCGCGGCTCGTGCCGCAGCGGCGCGACCGGCTCGAACCGCGGCTCGGGCGTCGGCATCGCCTTCGGCGCGGCCTGCGGAAACGCGCGCTCGCCGGCCATCTCGTCGAGCACCGCGCGGAGCATGACCGAATCAATCCGCGACCGCTCCTCGACCGCACCGAGCAGCAGCAGCCGGTTGGCGATCTGGTTGACCCGTCGCGGAATGCCGCCGCTGGCCTCGTGGACCTCGGCGAACACACGCTGGTCGAACTGCGGATTGCCGTCCCAGCCCACCCGCTCGAGCCGGTGGAGGATGTACGGTTCGATCTCGCTGCGCTCCATCGGCTCGAGATGGTGCGCTGCGATCACCCGCTGGCGCAGCTGCTCGAGCGCCTCGTGGCCTTGCAGCGTGGTGCGGAACTCGGGCTGGCCCAGCAGCAGCGTCTGCAGCAGCGGGTGGTTGCCGAGTTGGAAGTTCGACAGCATGCGCAGTTCTTCAAGCGCCTCGACCGAGAGGTTCTGCGATTCGTCGACGATCAGCAGGCAGCGGCGCCCGGCGCGCGCCTCGCCGTGGAGAAAACCCTCGATCGCGCCGAGCGCGCTGGCTTTGTCATGACCTTCGATGTCGAGCCCGAAGCTCTGCGCGATCACGTGGATGATCTCGTCCTCGTCGAGCTTGCTGGTGACGATCTGCGCCACGGTCAGCTGGCGCGGATCGATCGTGCCCATCAGGTGCGCGACGAGCGTCGACTTGCCCGCGCCGACCTCGCCGGTGATGACGATGAAGCCTTCGCCTTGGGCGAGGCCATAGCCGAGGTACGACAGTGCCTTCCGGTGCGTCACGCTGCGGAAGTAGAACGCCGGATCGGGCGTGAGCTGGAAGGGCTTCCCCGTCAGGCCGTAGAAATTGTCGAACATCAAGTGTCTCCGGTGGGGGCCGTCAGCGGAACGAGTAGCGCAGGCCGAGCAGGGCCGAAGCGGACATGAAATCGATGAAGTTCTCGCGGCTGATCCCGTCGAGCCCGACCGCGGCCGTGGCGCTGAGCCCGCGGAGCAGGTCGCGCTGGTAAGCGAGCGAGGCGCTGTAGCCGATCACGTCGCTGCTGAGATCGAACTCGGTCTCGAACCAGCTGGCATTGGCATTGAACGACAGGCTCGACAGCTGATCGAGCTCGGTGCTGGCGTAGGCAGCGAGCCAGATCGTCTCGTCGGTGATGCCATTGACGCTCTCGAGCACCGTGCCGGCGGCGGCGATGTACTCGCGCTGGTCGTAACCCACGCCGACCCCGAACCGGCTACGGCCGAGATCGGCCGAGTAGCTCGATGCAATGCCGCGGCTGCGGAACACGGCCGAGCGAACCGAGCCGAGCGCGTTGGCGAAGCACGAATCGCCCGTGAGCGCGGCGACGCAGCCGCCGATCTCGCCGGTGATCGGGTTGCGCAGCGCGTCGAATTGCGACGGCAGGCCGGTGACCTGGTTGACCATCATGCCACCGAACCCGGTCAGGCCGTCGTAGATCGAGACGTTGAAGCTGGTCTGCGAATCCGGCGCGTAGGCGAAGTTGCCGCGGTAGGTCATCGTGCCGTAGCGCTCGCCGACGTAGAACTCGGCCGACGTGCGCCGGCTCGGCCGCCACATCACGCCGACGTCCCAGATCAGGCCCTCGGTCGAATAGGCTAGCACGCGCGGCTCGGACTTGTCGGTGACGTAGCGACCATCGTCGCCGATCACCGGATTGCCATTCGCGTCGCGCACCGCGTCGCGGCTCGAAATCTCGACGTCCTCGTAGCCGACGCCGCCGACCAGGGCGAGCGTCGGGCTCACCGGCACGGTCACGTCGGCGCGCACGTAGCCGTCGATGATCCGCTGATCGAGGTTCGAGACGTCCTGCTGGTTGTACCCGGCTCCGACACCCACGCCGACCGGCAGCACGGTGTTCGGCTGCGTGCCGACGCGCGCGTAGGCCGAGTGGGTGGTGCCTTCGTCGAAGATGTCGACCGGCTCCTCGCCGGGTGCGGTCACGAACGCATCGGGCTCCTCGACGCGCGTGTAGCCGAGACGGTAATGCCCCTCGATCTGCACGTCGCGCGACGAGGTCTGCACCGACGGACCGGCGTAGGCCGAGTAGATCTGGCTGGTGGTGTCGTCGTCGCCCGCGAAGCCGCCGATCGAGGTGAACCCGTTGCTTTCGACCCTGGTCTGCGCCGCGAGGCCGCCGGCTTCGAGCGTGAGCCCGTCCGCCACCGAAATGCCCGCGCGCGCCACGCCGCTGATCGTGTCGCCGTCGAGATCGTCGTCTTCCCAGCCGAAGCGCCGCTCGTAGCGCAGCGAAACCGAGGCCGCGCTGTTGCGCCCGACGATGCTCGCGTCCACGCCGGCGGCCACGCTGGTATAGGTCACCGTGTCGTCGCCCGGCTCGAGCTCCTTGGTGAAGACCTGCATCACCTCGATGTAGGGCACGATCTCGCTGTGCGATCCGCTTTCGACGACCTCGTCGGAGCCCTCGTCCTGCGCCAGCGCCGTCGCCGGCAGGCACTGGGCCGCCGCCAGGACACAGGCAAGCCGAAGGATGGTGGTCCTCATCGCGGCTACCCCCCGTATCCGTAGTAAGCGCCGAAGCGCCGTCCGCTCGGGCTGAAGTGCGCGGAGTTGAGCAGCAGCTTGATGTCCGGGCAGGCCGAGAGCAGCGACAGCGCGTCCTCGAGCGCGCTTTGCCCGGTCTGGTCGGCGCGGCAGATCACCAGCGCTTGGCCGACGCGGCTGGCCAGCTCGGCCGCGGGCGACGCCGCGAGCGCAGGCGGGGAATCGAAGATCACGATGCGACGGCGCGCGCCCCGCGTCAGCCGGTCGAGCACTTCGACGGTGCGCCCCGAGGACAGGTACTCGCTGTCCGACGCGGTACGGTTGCCCGCCGGCAAGACGTAGAAGCCCGGAATGTCGGTCGCGATCACGCAGTCCTCGACGCGGATCGCGGGATTGGCGAACGCATCCATCAGGCCCGGCGCCTTGCCTCCACCGGCCGAAAGTCCGAGCAGCGCCGGGATCGACGGCTTGGCGAAGTCGGCATCGACGAGCACGACCTCGACTTCCTTCTCTACCCCGATCGAAAGCGCGAGATTGGTGGCACAGAAGGTCTTGCCCTCGCTCGGCAGCGGCGACGAGACGAGCACCCGCTGCGCAGCCGGGCCGCCGCCGGCGTCGAGCGCATCGCGCGCCGCCAGCAGGATCTGCCGCTTGACGATGCGGAACTCCTCGATGAGCGTCGTGACGTCGCCGTCGGGCACGATCAGCCCGTTGGCGCGCAGCCGCTTGCGATCGATCGCCTGGCGCGGACCGGTGAACTCGATCCGCTCTTCGACCGGCGCGGGTGCTGCCGCGGCCGCGGTCGCGGGTACGGTCATCGCGGCGGGTGCGGCAGGCAGCGGCACGGCGGCCGCGGGCAAAACCGGTGCAGGCCGCTCGGCAGCCGCCGGCGGCGTCGTGGCTTTCACGGGACGGCGGTTGACCGGCTCGGCCAGCTGCGCCGGAACCGGGGCGGCCTTGAGATCGCCCAGCCCGAACGCGCCATCGGCGCGCTCGAACAGCGACTTGCCCTTCGCGCCTTCGCCGGGAAGCGGGATCTTGCTCTGCTCGGTCATCTCAGGTCACCATGCCGCGCTGGACGAACTCGACGCCCAGCAGCACCACGAACAGCGCGCCCAGCCCGCCGGCGGCGGCGGCGAACTGCTTGGTCCGCTTGGCCTTGAGCGCGGCTGCGGCTTCGGTCAGGGTGAGCGAGATCGTGCCGATCACCGGCAGGTCGAAGGTCCGCTCGAGCTTGCTCGCGGTGGCGAACGTGCCCTTGATCTGGCCGAGCACGAAGGCGACGCCCGCCCCCGCGCCGAGCCCGACGAACAGCACGCCGAGCAGCAGCAGCGGCCGGTTGGGCGCCGCGGGCACGCGCGGGGTGCTCGGCGGATCGACCACCTCGAACTTGACCGAGCTGCGCTCGGTCTCGACCTGGCCGCGCAGGCGCAGCTCCTCGCGGTCCTTGAGCAGCTTGTCGTACTGCTCGCGCAGCACCTCGTAGTCGCGGCTGATCCGTTGCGCCTCGGCGGCCGCACCGGGCTCCTGCAGCTGGCTCGCGGTGATCGAGGCGATCTCGGAGCGCAGCGCAGCGGCGCGCGACTGCAGCGACTGCAGATTGGCTTCGCGCTCGACGCGCATCGCCGCCAGCGAGGAATAGGCCGGATTGGGCGTCCCGCCGAGGTCGCCGCCCGCGCCTTGCGCTTGCGGCCGAAGGCTGGCGATCTGCCGCTTGAGCGCGGCGACGTCGGGATGGCTGTCGGTCAGCCCGCGCGCCTCGAGCGCGGCGTGGTTGGCTTCCGCCTGCGCGAGGGCCGCGCGCGGCCCGCCGCCTCCGGCACCGGCCAGCGTACGCGGCGTGCCGGCGAGCTGGCCGTTCAGCGCTGCAAGCGCGCTCTGCGCGGCAGCAAGATCCGCCTCGACGCTGCGCAGCTCGGACCGCGTGGCGCC
>DATDLP010000364.1:0-2623 GCA_036519255.1 Croceibacterium sp. | reverse complement strand
CGGAACAGGCACTGGCGCGAGTTCCGGCGCGACCGCCGCCGAAGCCTCGGACGGGTTCGGTGCGGTCGACCGGAGACTGACCTCGTCGGCCAGGCTCACGTCCATCCGCTCGGGGATCGGCAGCCGCGCGGGCTCGTCGCGCACCTGCCACACCAGTGCGGCGACCAGCGCGACGTGCGCCACGGCGGCGATGCCGAGGCCGAGACGCTCTTCGCGCGAAAGGTGGGCGAGCGATGCCATCGGTTGATCGCTATGGAGCCTCGACTGAACCCTGGGTGACCAGCGAAATGCTGTTGCACCCGGCGCGGTTGAGCTCGCCCATCACCGCCATGACCCGGCCGTAGTCGAGCGAACGGTCGGCGCGCAGCGTGATCAGCCGGTCGTCCGCACCGCAACGGACGTTGGCCAGCGCCGCCGCGAAACCGCCTTCCTCGACCAGCCCGTCGTCGATGTAGATGAACCCGTCGCCGTCGATGCTGATCGTGATCTGGTCGGGCTGCTGGTCGAGCGCGTTGGCGCGGCTGTCGGGCAGCTCGACCGGCACCCCGCTGGCGAGCAGCGGCGCGGTGACCATGAAGATGATCAGCAGCACGAGCATCACGTCGACCAGCGGGGTGACGTTGATCTCCGCCATCGGCGCGCGGCGCGAACCGCGGCCGCGGCGCGAGGCGTGGAGGCCCATGGCCATCAGCTGCGCTCCAGCTCGCGCCCGACCTGCGCGTGCACCGCGTCAGCGAAGCGCTGCAGCTTGGCCTCGTAGGCGTTCACCCGGTGGCTGAAGCGGTTGTAGGCGATCACCGCGGGGATCGCCGCGAACAGCCCGATCGCGGTGGCGAACAGCGCTTCGGAAATACCCGGCGCGACCACCGCGAGCGACGAATTCTGCTGCTGCCCGATCTGGAAGAAACTGTTCATGATGCCCCACACGGTGCCGAACAGCCCGACGAACGGCGCCACCGCGCCGGTCGTGGCGAGGAAGTTGAGCCGCTCGGCCAGCGCGTCGGCCTCGCTCGCGACCTGGCCTTCCATCGCCAGCGCAATGCGCGCCTTGGCGCCTTCGCGGTCGCGCAGCCCGTCCTTGCTCGAGTGGCGCAGCTCGGCGATGCCTGCCGCAGCGACGCGCGCCGAGGGGTTGTCGGGCTTGCGCTTGCCCGCAACCAGCGTCTCGGGGTGCTCGGCATCCCAGAACTCCTCCTCGAACGCCGTGCTCTTGCGCCGCACGCCGCCCATGCGGAGCGAGAACGAGACCACGATCGTCCATACCCAGATGCTCGCCAGCACCAGCCCGGCGATCACCAGCTGCACCACGATGTCGGCATCGAGGAACAGCTGGACCGGGTCGAGCCGGGTCGGCGCGGCAGCGGCAGCGGAAGAAACGAGGATCATGCAGGAACTTTCGCAGGCAGGAGGGGGTCGAATGCGGCGCGCCAGGCGGATGGCTGACGCTTGGGTCGTCCATCAGGCGAGATGAATCCCACCCGAACGGCCGCCTCGGCGAGCGGGTTCCCGTCGCGCAGCGCGCGCTGGCGCAAGCGCACGCTGGCCGAGCGCAACTCGGTCGCTTCGCTGGCGATCACCAGCGCGTCGTCGAGCCGCGCAGGAGCGAGGTAGCGGAGGTGGATCTCGGCGACGGCATAGTGCCCCTCGCCCGCCTCGACCGCCGCGCGCTGGTCGATCCCGAGCAGCCGCAGCATGTCCGAGCGGGCGCGCTCGAACCAGCGCAAGTAGTTCGCGTGGTAGACGATCCCGCTGAGGTCGGTGTCCTCGTAGTAGACGCGCACCGGGAACAGGTGGAGCGGTCCCTGGAACAGGCCCGAAGCGGGTTGGGGCGCGTGAATTTCCATCGTTGACGAGGCCTTAGCCAAGGCGCGACTCGGCTGGCAAGCGCGGGTCGGTTAGTCGTTGAAATGACTCGCCGCGCTGCGGGGCGAGGCGTGGCTAACGCGCGAGCATCGGCCCCAGCGGCCCGCCGCCGAACAGGTGGACGTGAAGGTGCGGCACTTCCTGCCCGCCATGACGCCCGGTGTTGGCGAGCAGGCGATAGCCCGGCGCGACCAGCCCCTGCTCGCGCGCGACGTGGCCGACGGCGCGGACGAACCCGGCGATCTCGTCGGCCGGAGCGCGTTCGGAGAAATCGTCCCAGCTGACGTAGGCGCCCTTGGGGATCACCAGCACGTGCACCGGCGCCTGCGGGGCGATGTCGTGGAACGCGAGCGCCCATTCGTCCTCGTACACCGTCCGGTTGGGGATCTCCCCGCGGAGAATCTTCGCGAAGACGTTCTGGTGGTCGTAGGGCGATGTCGCGTCGATCGGCATCAGGCGCCTCGTGCGGCCTTCTCGGCCAGCCCCGAGGTGCCTTCGCGGCGCTCGAGCTCGGCCATGACGGTGGACAGCGGAATGTCCTTCTCGGCGAGCAGGACGAGCAGGTGGAACAGCAGGTCGGCCGCCTCGCCGACCAGCTCGCCGTCATCGCCGGTGAGCGCTGCGACGATCGCTTCGGTCGCTTCTTCGCCGAGCTTGCGCGCGATGACCGGCAGGCCGCGCGCTTTCAGGCTGGCGACGTAGCTCTCGCCCGGCGCGGCCTTGCGGCGCTCGGCGATCGTGCGTTCGAGGCGGGCCAGCG
>DATDLP010000363.1:0-10928 GCA_036519255.1 Croceibacterium sp. | reverse complement strand
GTCGAGGCCTGCGTGCAGGCCGGCATCCCGTACAAGAAGGACCTCAACGACGGGAACCAGGAAGGCTGCAGCTTCTTCCAGATGACCGCCAAGAACGGCCGCCGCCACTCGGCCGCGGTCGCCTACCTGCACCCGGCGATGAAGCGGCATAACCTCACGGTCGAGACGCGGGCGATGACCACGCGGATCCTGTGGGACGGCAAGAAGGCGGTCGGGGTCGAGTTCCGGCAGAACGGCGAGACCCGCAAGGTCATGGTCGCGCGCGAGGTGATCCTCGCCGCGGGTGCGGTCGAATCGCCCAAGCTGCTCGAGATCTCGGGCGTCGGCCAGGGCGCGCTGCTGCAGGAACTCGGGGTCAAGGTGGTGCACGAATCGCCGATGGTGGGCGAGAACATGCAGGACCACTACATGATCGGCTGCCAGACCGCGCTCAAGGAGCCGCACCACTCGATCAACCAGCTCAGCCGCGGGGTGAAGCTACTCGGCGAGATCGCGAAGTACGGCCTCACGCGCAAGGGGCTGTTGTCCTATGCGGTCGCGCACGGCTGCGCGTTCGTGAAGAGCCGCGACGAGCTCGCATTTCCCGACGTCCAGATCCACGTGATGGCCGCCTCGATGGACCTCGAGTATCTCAACCAGTACCAGGGCCTGCGCCTCGACAAGGAGCCGGGGATGGCCTCGAACCCGTGCCAGGTGCGCCCCGAATCGCGCGGCTCGATCCATGCGAAGTCGCCCGACGGCACCGTGTGGCCGAAGATCGTGCCCAACTACCTGAGCGATCCGATCGACAAGCAGAGCGTGGTCGACCAGCTCAAGATCATCCGCAAGATCTGGCAGCAGCCGGCGCTGCAACCGTACCTCAAGGCGCCCGGCGATCCGTTCGGCGACACCGACGAGGACATGCTCGGCTACGCCAAGGTCGCCGGCGGCACGCTGTACCACGCGGTCGGCACGGTCGCGATGGGGGACGAGCGCTACCCCCTCGACCCGCAGCTGCGCGTGCGCGGGGTCGAGGGCCTGCGGGTGATCGACGCCTCGGTCATGCCCAAGATCAGCTCGGGCAACACCAACGCGCCCACGATCATGATCGCCGAGAAGGGCGCCGAGATGGTGCTGGCCGACGCCAAGCAGGCGGTGGCGGCGTAACCTCTCCCATCGGGGGAGGGGGACCATGCGAAGCATGGTGGAGGGTCACGTGCAGCGAATCCTGACGCCGAGGGATCAGGAGTAGCCGAGAGTGCCCTTCCCCCACCCTTCGGGTGGTCCCCTCCCCGTTTCGGGGAGGATCAGAGCTGCAGCACCGCTGCGCCCGCCACCCCGACGCACAACACCGCGAAGCCCGAGGCCCACAGCGCGAGCCGGGCGAAGTGCCCTTTGAGCGCCTCGGCCTCGACGATCTCGACCTCCTCTTCCGGTGCCAGCGCCGCGCCCATGCCCGCGCCGAACGCGGGCTCCAGTCGCGGCAGCTCGATGCCCGCGGTCAGCGCGAGCTTCTCGCTGGCGATCGCGAGGCGCTGCTCTGCGAGGTCGGCCTCGAGCGCGTCGGCAGACGGTGCGTGCTCGCCGCGCGCAAGGCGCTCGAGCTGGCGGTCGATGCCGATCAGCCGGTCGATCTGCTCAAGCGCGCGGCGGCGGTTGCCCGCCAGCACCGCGAGCTGCAGGCGCGCCTGCGCGAGCCCGCTGGCGCGCAGCCAGGCGAACGCCGGGGGCTCGTCGCCGCCGGCCTGAAAGGGGGAAATGCGGCTGGCAAGGACCGGCTGCGAGGCCATTCGTGTTCTCCTGTCGGCCCCTGCCTGGCCAGCTAAGCCACGAGAGCGCCGGCCGAAAACCCCGATCCGACCAGCCGGGAGACTAACGCGGCGGGCGGTTCGCCGGCCGTATCGGCCGGTTCAGCGCGGGGTCGGCGTGCGCGCGACGGCCTTGAAGAAAGCCGTCGTCTCGGGCCGCACGTGGGCGGGCTCGGCCGGCGGATAGTAGCTCAGCTTGACGATTACCGTGCGGCTCTGCGGGTGCACGTAGATGTACTGCCCGGCCAGTCCGACCGCCGAGTACGCCCCGGGCTCGTCGTCGACCTGCCAGGTGAACAGGCCGTAGCCGGGCATCGGCTGCCCGGTCGGGACCATGCGGGTCATCTGCTCGACCCAGCCCGCGGGCAGGATCTGCTTCTCGCCGCGCCTGCCGCCGTCGAGCATCAACTGCCCGAGGCGACCGAAGTCGCGCAGCGTGGCGTTGAACCCCATGCCCGACAGCTCGCGTCCCGCGCCGGGCGGGCCGTCGGCGAGCCAGAAGCCGGGGCTTTCGGTGCCGAGCGGGCCCCACAGGTTCGCCTCGGTGAACCGCGCCAGTTCCGTACCCGTCGCGCGCTCGAGCACCCAGCCGATCACAAACGTGTCGAGCGTCGAGTAGTTGAAGGTGTTGCCCGGCGCATTGGCCTGCCTGGTCTCGCGCGCGCCGTCCGCGAAGCGCATCCGGTTGAGCACGATCGCCTGCTCGTGCAGCCGGCCCGCGAAGCTCGGGTTGGCGCCGAAATCGTAGCGTTCCTGATAGTCCACGCCCGAGCGCATCTGCAGCACCTGCCGCAGCGTGACGCCGTCGTAGCCGGAGCCGTGGAGCTCGGGCAGGTACCGGGTCACCGGATCGTCGAGCAAAGCGATCTTGCCCTGCTCGAGCGCGATGCCGACCAGCATCGCGGTGATCGTCTTGGACATCGAGAAGCCGATGAACCGCGTCGCCGCGTCGGACCGGTTGCGGTAGTCCTCGAACACGATCCGCCCGTCACGGATCACCAGCAGCGCGTTGGTGTAGGTGTCCTCGGCGAAGCGCTCGTAGTCGCGCGTCTCGCCGCCGAACTCGATCGCCGGCATCGCCATTCGCGCCCCTTCGGGCAGCTCGAACCGCGGGCCCGACGAATTCACCGTCCGGTATTCGAACGTCTTCCAGGTCTCGCGGAAGGTGAAGGCATTGATCTCGGGATTGAGCCACTGCCAGCGCATCGCCACCGTGGCGCGCGAGGGGCCGGCATCGCTGGCTTGCCCGAGCGACGGCGCCGGCAGCAGCGATGCTCCCAGCGCCAGCAAGCCGCAGGCCACCGCTTTCGTCAGTCGCATCCCCGCTGCTCCCCCGATCTGTTTCGGGTTGGCTAGCCCGGATGCAGATAAGTGACAAACGCAATGCGGTTGCCGTCCAGGTCCTCGACCTGGCAGTCGAGCCCGCCCCACGGCTGCTGCACCAGACGCTGCACGAACGGCGCTCCGCGGCCTTCGAGTTCCGCGTACAGCGCGCGCACGTCGGGCACCGCGATCGTCGCGAGGATCAGCGACACCTCGCGCGCCGCGAGCTCGGCGAAATTGGGCTGCCCGACGTGGCGCAAGTGCAGCACCGCGCCGTCGCGCCTGACCTCGCCGTAGAACGGCGGATCGCCATGCAGGAATTCGATCGCGAACCCGAGCCGCTCGACGTAAAACGCGGCCGCCGCGGGCACGTCGCGCACGAACAGGATAGGCACCGCCGGGCCGAGGCCGAGCGAACCGCTCATGCCGCGCTCTCCTTCGACGGCCGGGTCCACCAGAACAGCAGCGCCTCGAACAGCAGAAACGCGACCAGCACCGCCCCGGCGCCGGCTTCGCCCGCGACGTCGAACCCCACCCGCAAGCCCACGTAACCGAGCACGAGCTGGCCGAGCAGCATCGACGGCGCGCCGAGCCCGCGCCAGGTCGAGCCCAGGTGGTAGCCGCCCCAGAACGCCCACCGGCCGAGCGTCCACACCGCCGCGGTCGCCAGCACGGCACGCATCTGGCTGCCGTCCTCCATGTACACCGCGAGCCCGAGCAGTCCGACGAGAAGCACCACGGTCTGCTCGAGCGTGTTCTGCAGGTAGCGCTGGTTGACCCGCAGGCGCCGCGTCTCGTGTCCTGCCAGCGGGTCGAACGCGGGCGAGACCAGCCGTTCGTGCGCGACCGCCTCGATGCCGAGGACGAGCGTGAACAGCACTGCGAGCGCGGCACACTTGAGCGCGAAGGCCAGGCGAGCGACAGGCTCGTCCATCCCGTCGGGGACCGGCGCGTTGAAGCGGATCGCGTACCACAGCCCCGCGGCGACCGCAGTCGCGGCGGCGATGCCGAGGATGCCCTTGGCGCGCTCGGCACGCCAGGCGCTAGCCGGTGCCGGACCCTCCCGCGGTGTTCCCACTGCTTCCTCCCTGGGACCTGATCGTGTTCTCGGGCAACCCCGCGCACGGGATGCTGCGGTTGAACTGGTCGATATACTCCTTGACCGGCGGAAGTCCCATCGCGGCGCGCGACTGGTCCACGGTGGCCTCGTCCTCGAGCGGCAGCGGCGAGCGCACATCGTCCTGGCAGCGCACTTGCGTGGCGTAGCGCTGCTTGCCGGCGAGCTTGAGCATGATCCGGTCGTAGAGGTAGGCGTAGTTCTGTTTCGAGACTTCCCCTTCGGCGATCATGGGCTCCATCAGCCGCAGCGCATCGAGCTGGAACACCGGATCGTGATCGGCGTGCTGCACCAGCAGCCATGCCTGGTTCGAGGCATGCTCGCCGACTTGCGAGATCCGCGGCCAGCCATGCTCGGCGACCACGCCCTTCAGCCACTCGGTATTGGCTCGGTCGCGGGCGACCGCCGCCACGCTGATGCGGGCCTGGAAGATGGCGCGTCCGGCGGGCGTGAGGTTCGGCGAGTCCGGCTCCAGCCCCCGCCCCCAGGTGAAGGCGTGGCGCAACAACTGCTCGCCGAGCGGGCGCGCTTCGAGCTGACGACGGAGATCCGCCCCGGCGCCCGGGCGCGTGTCGTCCTCTGCCAGCCGGACCGCGGCGAGGTAGGTATCGGCCACCACCCGGGGGGCCGCCAGCTCCTGCTGGAAGGCGGCGAACGAGGTGATGTCGGCGACCATCGGCTGGGACGCGACCTGACTGCATAGCAACGGCCCGGGGAACACGTTCTCGACCGCGGCCGTGGCGAAGCCTTTCGTCGCCAGCTCGGCGCGCAGTTCCGTCAGCGCGCTTTCGCGGCACGCGGTCGACCAATCTATGATCGCGCGAAAGGCGGCCGCTTCCTCGGAGGTCGCGTCCTGGAAACGGCCCTTGATCCAGCCGTAGTCGCCGGGATCGAGGCGGCCGTCCTTGATGTAGGGCTCGAGCGCGGCGGGCGGCGGCGGAGCGTCGGCCGCGCACAACACCAGCGCGCACAGCGACAAGGCAAGGCATCTCCTGATCATCTGACCTCCCCCCGGAAAATCGGCTAGCAGCGGCCGTAGCTGGCATCCATTCTGGCGACATTCTCGGCGAGCGTTTCCATCTGCGCTTCGCGGCGCAGCCGGTCGACCGCGGCCTCGTCCTCTATCGGTTGCGGGCCCCATTTGCCGTCGATGCAGGTGAACTGGGTTGCGTAGCGCTGCTTGCCCGCGAGCTTGAGCATCACCCGGTCGTAGAGATAGGCGAAGTTGCGCGGCGAAACCTCGCGCTGGGCCACGAGCGGCTCCATCAGCAACAACGCGTCGAGCTGGAACACCGGATCGTGATCGGCATGCTGGACCAGCAGCCAGGCTTCATCCGCAGCCTTTTCGCCGACGGCGGAGACCTCGGGCCACCCCTCGCGCGCCACGATGTCCTTGAGCCAGAGCGCGTTGGCGGTATCGAGCGCGGCTATCTCGCCCATCAGCCGCGAGCGGACGATCTCGCGGGCGATGGGCGTCAGTTCGGGCGCGCCTGCCGCCATGCCCTCGCCCCAAGACACCGCTGTGCGCACGACCTGCTCGGCGAGCGGGCGCGCGAGCAATTGCTCCGCAAGGCCCGGCCCTCGCGGCCCGCCGGCCTCCTGCGCCACACGCACCGCGAACAGGTAGGCTTCGGCCACGGGAACCGCCGCCGCGGCTTCCTGCGCGAATACGGCGTACGTGTCTGTGGCATCGACGTTCGGCCGCATGAAGGCCTGCCGGCACACCAGCGGCCCGACGAGAGTGGTTTCCAGCTTCGCGTCGCGGTAGCCGCGCGCGGCCAGCTCCTGGCGGACGCCGACTTTGGCGCTTTCGATACACTGGACGAGCCACTGGTCGATTGCCCGGACGTCTGCCTTGGTGGGCTCGTCCGCGTCTGCGAAGCGGCCCTTCATCCACGCGAAATCGCCCGGGTCGAACGCGCCTTCGGCGATATAAGGGGCGAGCGTCTCTGGGGGCGGAGGCGACGGCTCGTCGGCCGCACAGAGGCACAGGGCAGCGAGACAAAGGCCGGCGTACCGCAGCATCATCGAACCCTCCCCCCCAAGGCGCGACACTCAGGGGAGGGGTTGGACTGCCTTGGCGCTGAACCGCGGGTGAATCAGCCTAACCTTCCTGCGAACAGGGGCCGAACGTCCGGTCGAGCGATGCGAGGTATTCGGCTTCCGACTCCAGTCCGGCTGCGGTTCTCCACCCGGCCAGCGCGCTTTCTTCCTCCAACGGCTTGGGCCGCCGCTCACCCGCGACGCATTCGGCCTGCGTGCCGTACCGTTGCCGGCCGGTCAGCTTGAGCATGATGCGGTCGTGAAGATAGGCGTGGTTC
Source organism: Croceibacterium sp. (assembly GCA_036519255.1). Taxonomy (GTDB): domain Bacteria; phylum Pseudomonadota; class Alphaproteobacteria; order Sphingomonadales; family Sphingomonadaceae; genus Croceibacterium_A. The sequence goes on along the minus strand of DATDLP010000363.1, from coordinate 4,380 downwards.
GACTTGGATACCTCGCCGCGCTCGGCCAGCGGCTCCATCAGGCGCAGCACCTCGAGCTGGAACAGCGGATCGTGGTCGGCGTGCTGGGCCAGCAGCCACGCCTGAAAATGCACCAGCTGGCCGTCGGTGCTTTCCGTCGGCCAGCCGCGTTGCGCCACCGCCGCCTTGAGCCACGCGGTTTCGCGTTCGGTCTGCGCCGCGTAGGCCGTCTCGAGCCGCGCCACCACGATGGCGCGGGCCACCGGGGGCAACTCGGGCGCTCCCGCCGAGGCCGCGCCGGCGCCCCAGCTGAACGCCCGGCCGAGCATCTGGTCGAGCTGGACTTGCGCCGCCAGCGAGCGGGCGAAGTCACCGCCGCCGCCCAGGTTGCCCAGCTCGGCCGCGAGTCCCACGGCCATGAGGAAGCTGTCCGCCACCGGCCGGGCCAGCGCCATCTGCTCGCGCAATTGGGCATAGCTCGTCAGCTCGGGATGGCGCGGATAGTGCTTGGCCTGACGGCAGGCGAGCGGTCCGACGGGAAGGTCGTCGAGGCTCGCCGCGGGATAGCCTGCCGCCGCTAGCGCATCGCGCGTCTTCTCCTTTGCTTCGGCCACGCAAGAGTCGATCCAGCGCTGGCTCGCCTCGAACTCGGCCCGCTTTTCCGGCGAAGCCTCGGCGAAGCTGCCCTCGATCCAGGCATAGTCTGCGGGCGCGAGACGTCCGCTGTCGATGTACGGGGCAAGCGCAGGCGGGGGATCGGGATAGTCCGCAGCACAAAGAACAAATGCGCCCAGCGCCAGCGCGAAGCTTCGCAAAACCATCGACCCTCTCCCCCCAAGCAGGCGCGACCTTTTGAGGGATGTTTCACCGAACGGTGGACGGACTGCAAGCCAATGGTTTCAGCTATACGCACCATGCATATTCTAGTACTAGAATATGCATGGTCGAGCTTACCCCATCCGAAACTGCGATTCTCGGGCTGATCGCGGAGCGGCCACGGCACGGCTACGAGATCGACGAGATCATCGAAGCGCGAGGTCTGCGCGAGTGGGCCGGGATCGGCTTCTCCTCGATCTACTTCCTGCTCCAAAGGCTCGAGCGCAAAGGGTGTGTCCGCCCGCAAGGCCGTCCCGCGGGTCCCAAGGCGCGCAAACTCTACGCGATCACGCGGCAGGGGCAGGATGCGCTCGAGGCTTCGTCGTTGCGGCTCCTTGCAGAGCTCCCCCCGCCCGCCGCGCCCGTGCTGACAGGCCTCGCGAACTGGCCCTCGCTCGACCCTGCTCGGGCGACGGGGGCACTCAAGGCCCGGCGCAAAGCCGTCGAAGCCGAGATCGCCCGCCTTGCCGAGCGCTGGACCGGGCGGAAGCCGCTGCCGGTCTTCGCCGACCGGATGTTCGCTTACGGCCTGGCGCTGGCGGAGGCCGAACGCGCCTGGCTCGACGCCACGATAGCCGAACTGGAGAGGGCCGATGGACAAGCTCGACCTTAAGAAGGCCCGGAAAACCCTGTTCTCGGCGCCGGTCGGCGCGTTCTTCGAAGTCGACGTGCCGACGGTGAAGTACCTGATGACGGACGGCAGCGGCGGACCGGACGACCCGACCTACGACCGCGCGGTGCAGGGCCTCTATGCGACCGCGTATTCGCTCAAGTTCGCGTGCAAGGCCGACGGGCGCGATTTCGTCGTCGCTCCGCTCGAAGGCCTGTGGTGGGCCGACGATCCGGGCAGCTTCGTCGCGGGGCGCAGGTCCGAATGGAACTGGACCATGATGATCATGCTGCCGGACTTCGTCGCCGACCCGGCGTTCGACGCCGCGAAGGCGAAAGCGCGGATGGCAGCGCCCGAAACGATCCTTCCGCGGCTGGCCGAGCTGACCGAGGGACCGTGCCTCCAGACGCTTCATATCGGCGCCTACGCCGACGAAGGCCCGATCCTCGCGAAGCTGCACCACGAGGTGATGCCGGCGCGGGGCTTCGCCTTCGCCGGGCCGCACCACGAAGTCTACCTCAACGACCCGCGCCGGACCGAGACCAGCAAGCTGAAGACGATCCTGCGCCAGCCGGTAAGACCGGTCGCCTAGGCGGCCAGCCCGAGCTCCGCGCTCGGGGCGAAGTTGCCGTGCAGGCCGAAGCGCAGCTGGATCGGCACCCTGATCGTCGCGATCGGGCCTTTCTCGATCTCCAGCGCGTCGAACAGCAGCAGGTCGCTCCGGTGCTCCTCGAGCCGGTTGCACACCTGCACGATCCACCCGTCGCCCTCGGGCGCGTCCTTGCTGCGCGGGATGAAGCACGGCTCCTGCAGGCTCGACACCGGACCGCACCACCAGTGCTGCTCCGCGCCGGTCTCGAGGTCCTTGAGGAACAGGCAGTTCATCAGCAGCCCGCCGGCGCTGCCACCCTTGAGCTCGACCGGGCGGCGCATGTCCATCTCGAGGAACCAGCCGTAGCGGTTCTTGCGGCCGGTCACCCGGTCGTCGATGCGCGGGAACTCGGCAGCTGTGCCGGTCAGCCTGGTGACAGCGTCGAACTCCTCGCCGTTGCTCGCCATGTCGACCGTCCAGTCGGTCAGGAAGCTCATCGCCTCGGGCCCGTTGAACGGCGCGCCGTGCACGTCGGGGAAGAACGGGAACATGTTGTTCTTCGCCTCGCAGGTCAGAAAGTGGACCTTGGTGCCTTCCTGGTATGCGTTGAGCACGTGACTGGCGAAGCAGTTGTCGCGCTTGAACCAGCGGATGTCCTCTTGCTTGAGGTCGTCGCGCCGGGGAATGACCCCGAGGTAAACCGGCTGGGTGGTGTCGAAGCCGAAGTGCGGCTTGCCCTGCTCGAGCCGTTCCCAGCTTCCGATCGAGGGGACGATGTGCAGCACGAGGTAGTCCTCGGTTACCCCGAAGTCGTGCATCATGCAGTAGTAGGGGACCTTGAACCACTTCTCGCGGATCAACTCGCCCTCGGGGCTGATCTCGTAATAGGTGACGTCGTCGGTGCAGAGGCCGCTGGCGGCGTAGCCGATGGCGATCATGTTGCCGGTCGCAGGGTCGATCTTCGGGTGCGCGGTGAAGGTCTGCCCGGTCATCCGGCCGGCGAACTTCTCGTAGCCGACCGTCTCCATCGTCGCCGGGTCCATGACCAGCGCCGGGCTGTCCTCCTTGAGCGCCCACAGCTTGCCGCCGAACGGGAAGGCGTTGGTGTTGGCGGTGCCGCGGATCTGGCCCTTGACCGCCTCGTCGTCGGTCAGCGGGTTGCGGTAGGCGCCGAACAGCGCCTTGCCCGCGTCGTGCTCGAGCTTCCACTTGTCGGTCTGCGCCCAGCGCTGGCGGAAATCGCACTGGCCGTCGTGGAAATGGAATCGGGTGATCATCCCGTCGCCGTTGAACGAGATGTCGTCGCCGAGGCGCGGCGGGAACTGCGGATCGGGCTGCACGCGGTAGAACGCGCCGTCGAGCTCGGGCGGGATCGTGCCCGTGTGCTGCAGGTCGGCGATGTCGGCCTCGATCCGGCTCGGGGTGTTGAAGCCGGTAAAGCTGGGGGTATCGGGGAAATGCGCCATCGGGTTCCTCTCCTTGCGCGCGCCACCTTGTTTCACGCGATTGTATGCTCCACTAACGATTAGGCAAGAACGATAGGGCCGGGGATAGGGGCTGGTGGGCGCACCGACATTGACCGACGACAAGGTGGACGAGCCGGCCGACGTTCTCGGCGGGCTCAACGACATCCTCGGCTTGCGCATCCGCCTCGCGCACGGCGCGGTCTATCGCCACTTCGCCGAGACTTTCGCCGATCTCGACCTGACCCAGAAGCAGGTCTCGGCGCTGTGGCTGGTGCACGACAACCCCGGCATCTCGCAGATCGATCTCGGCGGCCGCCTGCGGATGGACCGCGCGACCACGATGACGATCGTCAACCGCCTGCAGGAGCGCGCCTACGCGCGCCGCGAGCGCTCGACCAGCGACGCGCGCAAGCAGGCGCTCTACGTGACGGAAGCAGGCGCCGCCGCGCTCGCCGAGGCCAAGCGCTGCATCGGCGAGCACGAGGCCTGGCTCAAGTCGCGCTTCAGCGCGGACGAAATCAACAAACTGGTGGAATTGCTGGCGCGAATCCACGAATGAGGGCGCCGGACGGAGAGGACTAGCACACCATGGCAGCAGCAGGCGGGGGCACCAACCCCATCAACGTGATCAACGAGTCCCCGATGGGCGCGCGGCAATGGGTCGTCGTCGTCCTGATGGTGCTGCTCAACGCGCTCGACGGGTTCGACGTGCTGTCGAGCGCGTTCGCGGCGCCGGGCATCTCGGCCGAATGGGGCATCGAACGCGCCGCCCTCGGCATCGTCCTCTCGGCCGAGCTGGTCGGCATGGGCTTCGGCTCGGTGCTGCTCGGCGGCGCGGCCGACAAGTACGGCCGCAA
>DATDLP010000362.1:0-19078 GCA_036519255.1 Croceibacterium sp. | reverse complement strand
GTCATGTAGGTCTCGAAGTCGTAAAAGCCCTCGCCGACCTGAACGCCCTCGCCCGGCTTGTCGATCGCGCTCATTCCGGATGCTCCCACTGCTGTGCCAGCGCGTTTTCCAGCGTCTCGCGGTCGATCCGATTCTGCTCGTCCCACGCGCACGCGTACCAATTGAAGGTGCCGCCGAACGTGTAGAGCGCAAAAATCAGGCCGTGCGTGCCGTGACGCCAGGCGCCGTGGCGCAGATAGGCCGACAGCGCCCGCTTGAGCGGATGAACCAGAAGATGCCAGGCACGGATGCGCGCGCCGCCGGCAAGAATCTCTCGTGCGGTCCGCTCCGAATAGCCCGCGTTCTTGCGGATGCGCTCGACGAAGGTTTCGTCGTTCAGGTGGACCATCATCGCAGCGAGCTGCCCCGTCGCCGGGTCGCCGCCGTCCACCTCGACGCGTTCGTGAATCGGCCGGACGAAGCGATGCGCTCCACGGCGACCAAGCTGGGGCGCGTTCCAGTGCTGCCAGCCACCGGCATGGAAAGGCCGGTGCAGGAAATAGTTGAGCCGCCGGTAGCGGAAGCCGTTCCTGGCCGTGGACCTGATCGCTGCCCGCATCTCCGCCGCCAAGGCCGGGGTGATCCGCTCGTCGATGTCCATGTGCACCAGCCAGTCCGACCGCGCGTGCTCGATGCCGTGGTTGCGTTGCGCGGCGAACCCGCCTTCGGGCTCGAGGCGGCGGTGCACCACCGTCACCGGAAAGCCGCAGGCGGCCAGATAGTCGAGCGTCCCGTCGGTCGAACCGTCATCGACGATGACGATCTCGTCGATCCAGCCACGCAAGTGCTCGATAAAGCCCTTGATATCGACCAGCTCGTTGCGCGCGATCGCGACCGCGCCGAGCGTAGGCCCGCCATTGCGCCGCGCGGCGTCGAGAACATCGTCAGCCATGCGGGCCTCCGTGCAGGAGACTGTGCAGCCGGCGCAAGTGCGTGGCAGCATCGTGACGCTCGACTACGGCCTGCCGCGCGGCCAATCCCATGTCGCGCGCCGTTCCGGGGTGGGCCTGGAGCGCGGCGATGGCAGCGATGAAGCCCTCCACGTCGTCGGGGGACTCGAGGATGTATCCGTTCACGCCGTGCGTGATCGCCTCGCCCGCGGCCGGCAAGGGCGAGACGATCGGGACGCGCGCCGCCGCCATCGCTTCGAGCACGACATTGGGCAGGCCATCGCCGAAGTCGGTGTTCGCAAGCAGGCAGAAGGCATGGCTGGCATCGATATAGCCGGGCACCGCATCGTGCGGCACCCACCCGGGCAAGTGCAGCTTCGCCCCGAAACCCAGTGCGTCTGCCAGAGCGCGGAGCGGCTGCTCCTCGATCCCCGCGCCGAGGATCGTCAGTTCCACCGACAGCCCGCGCTCCTCCGCCGCGGCGCAGGCGCGCACCAGCCGATCGAAGCCCTTGGTCGCCGTGAGGCGGCCGGCGGACAGGATTCGCACCGGCGGAGGCGGCGCAGCCTCGGGCCCGGGCGCAAACTGCGCGGTGTCGACACCATGATACACGAGGTGAGTCTTGGCCCGCGCTTCCGGCGGCAACTGCGCCAGCAGATGCTCCATCGCCGCCTCGTTGCAGAAGTTGGCAAAGCTGAGCTCGGGAAAGCAGGCCGCGAAATGGGCGTTCTCGAACGCCACTTCATGGGCATGGACGCTGATCGAATAGGGCACGCCCGCCATGCGCGCGGCGAGATGGCACGCGAGCGTGGCATAGGGCCAGTGCGCGTGAAGCTGGGTGACACGGTCGCGGCGAACGTGGCCGGCGAGCGCAGCCGCGCGCGCCGCGAGCAGCCACAGACGGCGCCCGGCGGCAGCCTTGCGCAACGATGAGCGCGCGCGCGCGAAGGTGCGGATTCCGGACGGGCTCGCAAGCGCCCGCAGCGCCTCGCCGCGGCCGATGTAGTGCGTCCGCGCCATCAGCTCGTGCCCCTGCGGCGTGAGCTTCGCCGCCTGCTCCACGCCCGGCCGTTCGAACGAATAGATGCGGATGTCCTCGCCGAGCTCGATCAGTCCCGCGACTTCGCGCGAGATGAACGTCTCCGACGGCCAGGGAAAGCGATGGATGACGTATCCGATGGTCATCAGCGGTCCCTCAGCAGCTTGCGAAGGTCGGCATCGGCGATCAGCGCAGCAGGTTCCGCGGGAAGCAGCGCCAGCTTGAGCGCCAGGGACTGGTACTTGACCACGATGCGGCTATCGACCGGCGCGCCATCGGGCCCGACCGAGAGCACGAGGCCGGCCTCGGTCTCGTGCAGTGCCACCACCGCATGCGCGCTGCGCCGCGCGGACTCAGCGAAGCGCGCCTCGCCGGTAATGCCCGCCAGCTTCATCAACGAGACGCTCATATCGGTGTTGCAATCCACATGGTCGCGCACGCCACCCGGCGTCTCCGGGAACAACCCGTTCGACCATTGATGGGCGAGCCAGCGGTCGCCGATCGCCGTCCCCAGCTCCATTGCCCGGCCGAAGCCGGCCAGGTGCAAATCGCACAGCAGGTCGAGCGACGCGAAGGCGGACCTCAGCGCCACATCGCGCGGGCCGTCCTTCGTTCGCCACAGGTGGACGTCCCCGCCGTTCCAGTAAGCCGCCTCGAAGCCCGCGATCCAGCGCTCGATCGTCCGCGCAAGCGCCGGGTCGGGCTGCGCAAGATGGAGCGCCAGCAGGCTCCAGATGCCGTTGGTGTTGTCCTTGAACAGCAGCGAACGCATCTGCGCAGCCCGGGACGCGGCGCGATCGACCGTACGCGACCAGCTGCAGAACACCGTCCCCAACACGCCATGAGCCTGGAAATAATCGGTCCGCGCATAGGCCCGTGAGATGCGGCGTGCCGCATCGAGAAAATTCACGTCGCCGGTCAGCACATGGAGGTCGACCAGGAGCTCGACGTACCCCAGATTGAACGCGCTCGACCGCTGCAGCAGCGTCCGGGGTCTCGACAGTGCCGGCAGCTCGTCGAGCAACAGTCCGCCGCGCTCGAATTGCTCGATGATCGAGCGGGCGCCCGCCGCGGCAGCATCGAGAAAGCTCCGCTCTCCGGTGAGCTCGTGCAGCTCGATCAGCCCGAGCAGCCAGTCATGGTTGCTGAAGAGCCGCACGCGCCCGTTCGGCTCGCGGTAAAGGCCGTTGCTCAGATGCTCGCGCGCGCGTTCTACCTGGTCGAGCGCAAACGCCGTCTCGCCGAAGCGTGCCATGAACGGCAGCACGTCGCCGAAGTCGGCGATCAGCGGCTCGGCGTCGAGCACGGCGCCGGTCGCCCCGTCGATCGTGGTCACGATCAGCCCGTGCGCACCGACGTAGCTTTCGCGAAAGCGGGCGAGAGTGCGCGCCACCCATGGCTGGGCGTTGGCCAGCAGCGGTTCACGGCCGGTCGAAAGAGCTGCCTGCTCCATCAGTAATAGTAGTCGAAGCGCGAGCCGCCGAAGCGGCGGAGAACGAACTTGTCGAACTGGATTCGGGCATGGCGCATCGCGTCGCGAGCGACGAGATCGCGCCACATCGCGGCACGCACCGCCGGCCGCGCGGGGCGCACCGGCCCGAGAGATGCAGCGGCCTCGTGATCGGCACCCAGCATGTCCCCGCGGCCCTTGTAGAAGCGCACTGGCGGCGGATTGGCGGGAAGGCGGTAGATCCGCAGCGAATCGCCCGAAGGCACGGCGAGCTCCGCCCGCCCATCGCCGTCCATGTCCGCCATCGCGAACGAGCCGCGCACCATGCCGTGCGTGTCTTCCTCATGCCGGACCGCGCCCAGCTCGGCGTCGAGGATCGTCAGCGTTCCATTGTTCGATCCGGTCGCCACCTCGAGCCGGCCGTCGCCATCGAGGTCGGCGACCAGCGGATTCACGTAGGAGCGACAGCGCGCGAAGGCCGTGAAGTAGGGGGCGCCGGACGCCCGGCGGCACTGGTTGTCCCCTTCGGGCTGGTCGCCATCGCGCGCGCCGTGGTCACAGAGCGCCGTCGGGCCGAAGCCATGCGCCCAGGCCAAAGTGCCGCTCGCCAGATCGACCGCTGCCACCTTGTGGCTCGCCAGCGTACCGCAGAAGGCCAGCGTACGGCCCGAAGGCAACTGCGCGATCATCGGTGCGCAATCGATCGCGCCGCCGACCGGCACGCGCCACAGTTCGTCGCCAGTGCGGCCATCGAGCGCGATCAGCGCGTTGTCGCCGCGGCCGGCAACGTGCTCGCCGCCGCCGATCAGGACCATCGGGATCCCGCCCACGCGGACGAAGCTGGGCGTCGCATCGGTGTCGTACCGCAAGCGGTGATACCATTTCGGACGCCCGTGCACATCGTAGCAAATGACCCACGGCGAGCGGCCGCCGCTCACGATCTCGGGCTCGCCGTCGTCGTCGACGTCGTAGATCAACGGAGCGCAGACCACGCCGGTCTTCGTCTGGCGCTGGAACACGTGCTTGGGGCGCCGCCAGCGCGCGCGGACCTCGCCCCTCGCGGAGAGGACCACGAGTTCCGGACCGTAGCTCGCCAGCACGATCCGCCGTTCGCCCGCGAAATCGGCGAACGCGACAGGCGCACGGATCATGCCGCGCGCGCGGAACCGCCAGCGCTCGCCGCCATCGACCGGGTCGATCGCGAACAGCTCGCCGTGATGCGTCCCGATCAGGATCGAGGGCTGGCCGTCGAGATCGGCGATCACCGGCGAGGCGCTGATCGTGCCGCCGAGCCTCCGCTGCCAGGCAGGCTCGAACGTCCGGCCATCGAAAGCCGAGAGCGCGCCCTCGCAATCGGCCGCGACGATCACGCTGCGCCCGCCCGCCTCGCAGATCGCGGGCGTCGACCATGTCTCACCGGCAAGCGGAAGGACCGCCAGCGGTTCGATCGACATGGCGCTGATGGGCGCGACTAGATCAGACAAAGGGTTCTTTCTCGAGCTGCGGCACGCTGCCGTAGACCAGGCTCTGACCGTCCTGCCGGACCTTGCGGCGGTCGATCAGCGTCATTCCGTCGAGCAAGGTCTCCGGGATCACGTCCTGACGAATGCCGATCTCGAACCCGCGCGGCGCGAGGAAATCGGATTTGCGGCGATCGGAGTATTCGAGGCAGACGACGTCACGCGCTTCGCGCCCGCCTTCGCCGGTGGCGCGGTGCAACCCGTTGGTGTCGAGCAGGATGCAGTCGCCGGCCTTACCGGTCAGTTGCACCACCTCGCCCTGCGCTTCCGCTTCGTCATCGGCATGACGGCTGAGCGGATAGTTCATCCAGCGCCATTTGCCCCTGTTGGAACCGCGCACGTACTGCGTGGGCCGCCCCGTCTCGTCGACGTCGTGGAGCAGGATGAACAGCTTCAGCCGGCGTCCGCACCAATCGTGATGCCAGATCGCCGAGGTCTTGCGATCGCTCGCCGATGCCGGGATGCGCCAGACCAGGCACCGGTCGAACACCGGATCGCCCCCCAGATAGGCGCGGACCGCCTCGTTGAGCACCGGCAGCCGCAACCAGTCGCCGATTTCGGGTGCCGCCACCAGCGGGTGCTTGAGGTAGAAACGCGACACGCCGGGATGCTGCGCTTCGCCGACATCGAGCAGCCGGGCGATCCGCTCGGGAAGCTCGTCGAGCGGCAGCAGGTTGCCAAGCCGCACAAAGCCGTCGCGCCGCAGGGTGGCGACAATATCGACAGCCTCTTGCGAGACGGCTCCGTTGTGCGGGGCGCTCAGGTCCATCAGCCTCACGTACGACGTGTAGGCGATGGCTTTCGCATATTGCCGGACCGATGCTTTCATGCCGTTTTCCCTCGCTTCCGCAGCGGACCAGGCGCCTAGCGCTCCCGGATCATCAGTCGAGCGGTATGATCGATACGATGGAGGAAGATCGCCTGCTGCGCGAAATACTCGTCAGTCGCCTTCTTGGCGCCGCCCCAGCTGCCGTAGTCGTCGATGATGAGCACGCCCCCCGGGCTCAACCGAGGATAGAGGATGTCGAGCTCGGCCTTGGTCGATTCATACCAGTCGGTGTCGAGCCGCAGGATCGCGATCTGGTCGGGCAGGTTGGCGGGCTCGCGCAGCGTGTCCTCGACCATGCCCTGCACGTAGCGGACGTCGCGGTGGCCGGTCGAACCGAGGTTGGCCTGCACGTCCTCGAGCGAGGCGCAGCACCACTGAGAGAAGCCCTTGCCGTCCTGCGTCTTGTTCCATTGCGCCATGGCGCTCTCGCCGGTCGCGGCCTTGAAGTCGTGCTCGCCGGGCTCGGGCATCCCGGCAAAGGTATCGTACAGCCAGAGCCTGCGGTTGCCACCCACGCGCTCGAGCGTGAGCGCGGCCGTCATCGACTGACCGCCCCGCCAGACGCCGAGTTCGACGATGTCGCCCGGGATGCCACGCTGCTCGACGTACTTCACGGCCTGCATCGTGGCCCACAAGTTGGCGTTGCTGGTCAGGGTGAACGGCTTCACCCGCTTGAGAATCTCGAGATCGCCGGCATCCGCCTCGGGAATCTCCTTCTGCGCCTCGGGAATCATGAGGGACTGGACCATGGAACTCTGACGCAAGGTCCGCTTGATCTGCTCTTTTGCTCTGGCCAACATGGCCCGTTTCTCCCCGATCCTAGGCGCGAACGCCTCCAAGACTTACGACCGAACCCCGCCACGTTGCCGGCGGGGCACCTCAATCCGAATTCACGCGACCAGCTTTCGCCCGAAGAGCGATGCTCCCAGCGCAGCGCAACGCTCGGCGGCCTGCGCCAGCAAGAACATCACCGCGCGCGGCCAGCGCAGGCGCGCCGGAAGGGTCTCGCCGGCCAGACGCAAATGCACCGACACGCGGTTGCCCGACATCAGCACGATTGACAACGCGTAGACCAGCCCGCCCGTGACCAGACCCGCTGCGATCCCAGCTCCGCCCGGGAACTGCCGCGCTACCGCCACGCTCGCTGCCCCCGCCAGCGCGCCCGCGAACAGGACCGAAGCGACCGGGGCGAGCGGCGGAAACCGGCCGGTACGCTTCCACAGCCGTATCACGCCATAGACCATCAGGATCAGCGTACCGACGATGTTGCACACGGCGAAGCCTTGCAGCCCGTAGCGATCGCCCAACCCGACCAGGATGACGAACTGCGCCAGCGCGCTCAGCACGTAGCAGAAGATCAGCGAACGCGCGTCGCCGAGCGCCTTCAAGGCCTGATGCGCAGGCATGCTTACGACATAACTGAGCGAACTCACCGAGAGAATCTGCACCAGATAGCCGGTCTGCTCCCAACTCGGCGGAAACAATATCGTGACGAGCAGCGGGAAAAGGAGGACCGAGGCCAGCAGGATGGGCACGCAGATCACCGACGAAAGGAAGAAGCTCTGCGCAAGCACTTTGCGGAACTGCACCGCGTCATCCTGCACGCGCGCGAGCAGCCGAAACTGGATGTTCGACAGGAGGGTCAGCGGCTGGAGCACGAGGGAATCGAGCAGGGTTATGGCCATGCCGACGAGCCCGGCCGCAGCCGGGCTGAGCACCGCTGCGACGACCGTCGTGTTGATGGCGCGCTGGCCCAGCGCGGTAACGATCGCCGACTGCTGCGGCAGCGTCTCGCGCAGGAGACGTCGAGCAATCGGACGATCGAAGGCGACCGCCGGAACCGCGCGCACCGCTCGATAAAGCAGCAGCGTGGCGACGGCATATCGGGCCACTGTGGCGATCACGAGCGCCCACAGCCCCCAGCCGGCGAGCGCAAGCCCAACCGAGGTAGCTACGTAGGTGATGTACTCGGCCACTTCGGACACCGCGACCAGATCATGACGCAGGCCGCGCTGAAGCGCCGCGGTAGGGATGGAGCGCGAGGCGAGGAGGAACACTGCAGCACCCATCGCAGGAAAGGCAAGTGCCTCGTTCTGCGTCAGGTCATAGGCGACGGCGAGTGCCGGCGTGCTGGCGACCACGGCCGCGAAGATCACCACGGCGAGAACTAACTGGATCGCGTGCGCCGTGCGGTATTCGAGCGGAGTCACAGTCTCGCTGCGCCGCGTAAGGGCGGCCGTAACTCCACCGACCGCGACCGCGTTGGCCAGCAGCAACACGAATTGGGCCAGCGCGAAGACGCCAAAGGTGTGCGGATCGAGCATCCGCGCCAGCACGAGCGTGCCGGCGAAGGCCATCAGCCGCACCAGCGCGTGCCGAGTGAAGACACTCAAGGTGCCACGTGCAGCCCGTTTGCGCACCTGGTCCTGTGAGAGCGAATCCTCTTTCATCGCAGGATCTTGTTTGACAACGGGGTAACCATCGCGCCGCTTTCCTGCGGCTTTGTCGGCCGCATAGCAAGTGCGGACGCGGGAATTTTTTTGCATTGCAGCAAAATGGCACGCCCCGACCTTGACTCGCTGCCGGTGGGCGAACAGGAATTGTGTCCGTGCGAGGGGTAAGCGATGCGTGCTTCGGAAGCTGAGGTTCTGCGTGAGATACTGTTGAGCCACGGCAACGTTTCGCCGCTGCTCAATCTGGGCTCCTCCACTCGCCACTTTCGCGAAGTTTCGCAGCCACACATCCAGGACGACTTGTTCGGCCCACTCGAGGCCGCCGGCATCGAGGTGTTCCATTCGGACCTGAAGGAGGGCGACGGTATCGACCTCGCCGGCGATATCCTCGATCCTGCCGTAGTCGAGCGGCTCGCGACGATGAAGTTCAAGGCGGTGCTGCTCTCGAACCTGCTCGAGCATGTGCGTGACCGCGATGCGGTCGCGCGCGCGTGCGAGCGGATCGTGGGACCGGGCGGGCACATACTGGTGACGGTTCCGCGCAGCTATCCCTATCATCCGGATCCGATCGACACGCTCTACCGCCCATCGCCTGAGGAGCTTGCGCGCCTGTTTGCCGACAGCGCGCTCACCCGCAGCACGGTCGTCGAGGACCGGAACTTTGCCGACGACTTGCGGCGGCAGGGCCTGTCACCCGCGAAAGAGCTGAGGAGCCTTGCGCTCCGCTGGCTCACCTTCTTTCGCCGCACGCGCGGCCTGCTTTCGCGGACACACCGCTGGCTTTGGTACCGGCGGCCGTATCAGACCTCGGTGGCGCTGCTCACGGTCAAAGGGTAGGTCCGCTTCATCCGTCCTGAACCGGCATCGGCGAAGCCTCGGCAAGCGCCAGAGGCCAAACCGGTCGGCTCCGAACCAGGGCTAGAGCCGCTCCGCGACGCCGAGCGAACGGACGACGAACACCGCGCCGGCCTCGGACAGGTGATCCTCGTCCTTTGACACCGGCTCGCCGCCGATCAGCGTGAGGCATTCCCGGCCCGGGCAAAGCGCCTCCGCCGGCCGGATCAACGTCACCGAGGGACGCAATGCGGCGATCGCAGCGACGTGCATGTCCGAGGAGGAGCCAGGCAGCGTTTCGGGGCGATGCCCACAGGACGGCGCGATGGCCGGCTGCCACCATCGGCGCGCCAGACAACTCGGGAGCGGCCGCTCGAATTCGGGAACGTCACCGACGAGCATGACGTGCTTGCCTGTAGCAAGCAGCCGATCGATGACCTGAAGCAGCGAAATGCGCAGCAGTTGCGCCGACGTTTCGCCGTTACTGCCGTCGATGGGATTGAGGCTCTGACCCTCGGGATGCCCCTCGGGAAAAGCCACGCGGACCCATCGGCCTGCCAGGATAACGGTCCGAACCTGCGGATCGGCCGCGACCCGGTCGAGCACCAGCGCGTTGAAGCGCGCGCAGTCGCGGTCGACGCTCGCTCCGCGAGCGATCGTCACGTCGATCAGCGGCATGCAACTTGCGCGGGCCAGCAAATGTGTCGTCAGTCCTTTCGCCTCGGCTGCGGCGGCGACCGCAGGAAAAAGATGCAGCGCGTGCGAGTCTCCCCAAAGCACGACTTTCGCGCGCCCGTGGGGCGCATCGAGACAATCCCCGATCACCGGGGAACTGCCGGCCTGGGCAAAGCAGGCGGGAAGCGGGTCGCTCGAAGTGGCCTCCGCCGCGGCGACGCGCGCTGCGCGCTCGGGCAGCCGCGCCGGCAGCCCGGAAAGCAGCGGCGCGCTGGCCACGCAAACAAGGACGAGCGTCGCGAAGGCGGCGCCCAGCGCGCGGCGCGTGACAGCCGGATCGGAGTTGGAGCGGCGAAACGGTTGTTCGACATAGCGCCACGAGATGGCAGCCATTGCCAGTGAAAGCGCGACGCATGCCAGCGCCTCGAGCGGCGCAAGCTCGGGCCCGACGGCGAAACGCGCGTAGACGATGATCGGCCAATGCCAAAGGTAGAGCGAATAGGACACGAGCCCGACTGCTCGAAAGGGTGCGAGCGCGAGCACGCGGCCCGTCGCGGTCCCTTCGCCTGCAAAGATGATCGCCACGGCGCCGGCGACCGGCAGCAGTGCCGCGGCCCCCGGAAAAGGCATCGTTTCGTCATAGAGCAGGATCGCCGCAAGAATCATTGCGGCTCCCGCGAGCGCGATGGCATTGCAGCCGCGGCGGGGGCGCCATGCGACGGCCGCGACGATCCCACCAGCGAACAACTCCCACGCCCGCGTCGGAAGCATGTAGAAGGTAAAGCTCTGCGACCGGTCAAGCAGCACGATGCTGAGCCCCAGCGAAAGCAGCGCGCAAACGACGATGCCGTGCACGACGAGCTTGGGATACCAGCGATGGCCGAGCCAGAGCGCAATCGGAAAAAAGATGTAGTACTGTTCTTCTACGGCGAGCGACCAGGTATGGAGCAGCGGCTTGGTGCTGGCGGCTGCGTCAAAATATCCGCTCTGCAAGTAGAAGAAGAAATTGGAGGAAAAGAGCGCAGTAGCAATGCTGCTCGATCCAAGTTCGGTTAGTTCAAGCGGCAGCAGCAGTGCAAGACCAGCTGCGAGCGATCCCGCGAGCATGAATACAAGCGCAGGAATGATGCGCCGTGCGCGCCGCTCGTAGAACCGCGCCAGGGAATACGAACCGTCGCGGATTTCGCGAAGCAGGATCGACGTGATCAGGTAGCCCGAGATCACGAAAAAGATATCGACGCCGACGAAACCGCCCGAGAAGACCGCGAAGTCCGCGTGGAAGAGCACCACGGGGATAACTGCGATCGCGCGAAGCCCGTCGATGTCGGGCCGATACTTCGTCGCGCTCATCGAGTCCCCCGAGCAGCTTGTCAATCACCCCGTGACCAACCACGCACTTGGGCTGGCTGGTCAGGCCGTATGGCTCCGGGGCGCGGATCGCACCACGCGGTGCGCGCCGGTGGCTTGCATGCGCTTGGTCAGTTGTCCGGTTCGGAACCGACGACCCTGCTGCGGCACTCCGTGCCGTGACGCAAGACCTCTGCGCGATTTCCGTGAGTCCCCCCCGACCCAAGCTATCAGCGGGGCTTGGTGCCCACGAACACGCGTTCGCCGCGGATCAGCCCATGCTTGACGACTTCTTCCCCGCTCGCGACGAATTCCGAAAGCTCGAAACCCGCGCCTTCAAGGCGCGTACGAAAATCGCCCCCGTAATAACGCACGTGATCCCCTTGGCCGAAATGATCGCTCCGATCCCGCTCGGAAGTGACCAGATGATTTTCGTACGAATGCGGCCAGCCTTCGATCAACGGAACCATCGCAATGAGCCGCCCACCGGGCTTCAGCACTCGAAACAGCTCGGCAAACGCTTTGCGATCGTCGACGTGTTCGAGCACATGATTGACAATCGCGACATCCACCGACTCGTCCCCCAGCGCCAGCGCTTCCAGGTCGAGGACGAGTTGGGCCCTGCCCGGGACGATATCGGCCGTCTTGTATTCGGCTCGGTGTTCAAATTGCACGCGCAACACCCGCTCGGGTGCGAAGTGGATGATGCTGTCGCTCTGGTGAATCAGATTCAGGCTGGTCACCGCCATCATGAAGAGGCGATGGCGCTCGCGGGACCCGCAGCCGCCGCAGACCGAATCGTACCGTGGCGGCTGTCCGGATGCGCGAAACTTGCCGTGATACCCGCAGATCGGGCAGGTGCGCGGCCGTGTTCCGCCGAGCCTTTTCAAGACGATGAGCGGGTACTGGACACGTTCCGGAAATAACGAGAGAAATCCCATCGCGTATGTTCCTGACAGCGCATTGTATTGTCGCGCGAAGCTACGCCGAAAAGCAATTGCATATTGTCTATCGCGGCGGGGAGCCCTTGGCACGCGCCAAGCCGTAGGGCCATGAAGCGACATGGCCCGAAACGACACGCGCGCGGAGACGGGCGCGCGACTACACGTCGTCCAGCAAGCAGCTAGCGTCCCGCGTTCGCCACGCGCTCGAGCAGTTGGCGAATCTCCTCGTGCACGACCGCGCTGGCGAACTCGCGGACGACGCGTTCGCGCCCTGCCTTCGCCATCCGTTCGCGCAGCGCGCGGTCCGTGATAATCGCGAGGATCGCCTTCGCCATGCCTGCGGCGTCGCCCGAGGGAACGAGCTTTCCCGAAACGCCGTCGACAACCGCCTCGCGCACACCCGAAACATCGAAGGCGACCGCGGGCACCTCCATCGCCGCAGCCTCGAGCAGCACGTTCCCAAAACCTTCGAAATACGAGGGGAAGACAAACAGGTCCCCCAGCGCATAGGCCGTGCGGGGATCGTTGCGATAACCGAGCCAGTGGACCTGCGGTGTCCCGCGCAGATAGGCGAGCGTTTCGGCCTTCACGGGATCGCGGTCGTCCTCCGGGCCGACCAGCACCAGATGCGCCTCCGGCAGCCTTTCGCGTACGCGCGCGTGGACTTCGGGGAGCAGATCGACGCCTTTCTCGCCGATGATTCGCCCGACGTAGAGCAGCACCGGTGCACCTGCCGGGATGCCGAGCTCGGTGCGAAGCTCCGCCGCGCCCTCCGCGCCGGCTCCGGGCGCGAAGCGCTCGATGTTGATGCCGTTGCTCGATCCCGCTCCAATGAAATGGAGCTTGTCGCGGCTGCACACGCCGTCACCGACGAGTTGCTCCCCCAGTTCGCGGCTGATCGGCACGACCTTGTTCGAAAGCGACGCGATCACCCGGTCGACCCCGATGAAGATTCGCTGCCTGGCGCCGCTCATCAACTCGTAGACTCGGCGGCGATAGACGAAGACGACCGGGCCGTTGCGCGTGACCGACGCGGCGATCGACCCGAGAAGGCTGGCCTTGGGCGTGGAGACGTGGATTACGTCGAAGCGCCGCCGCGCAAGCAGCCGCACGAAAGCTGCGAGGCCGGCAAGATCCTTGAAGGGCGAAATCTCGCGCTCCATGGGGAGCCGATGGATCACCGGATCGCCGAAATCCGCCGGGCTGAATTCGGAGATGTCGCGCCCGCCGATCGCGACTTCGATCTCCCAGCCGTGGCGCTCGAGATACGGAAAAAGCCCCCGATAGAGCGTCGCCATGGTAAAGCCCGTGGTGCACGCAAAAAGAATCCTGCGTCGCCTTGCCGCCATTCGATCGCGAGCTCCCCAAACCGGCGCGTCTCCTGCGGGAGCCCCCGGGCGGTTTGCAGATGCCCTCGCCGATGTGCGCCGCACAAGCGCTTTTTTTGCATTGCGAAAGAATGAAGTGGCACGATATTCCGGTCGGCGGCGGCCCCCGATCGCCTGATCGCTGTCGAGGAAGGCCGCCCGCTTGATGCAGACCAGCCCCGCAACCCCGGTTCCTTCGGGCCTGGAGCACGTCGTGATCGTCAACGATCGCGCGGTACCCAAGGGCGGCGCCTCGGCGGTCGCGCTCCAATCTGCGGTCGCCTTGGCGCGCGCCGGTGTCCCGGTCACCGTGTTCGCCGGGGGCACGGCAATCTGGGAGGAGCTCGCACCCGCGGGCGTTCGCACAGTACTGGTCGACACCGCGGAGATCGGGGACGAAACGGTTCGCGGCAAGGCAGCGTTGCGCTCGCTCTGGAATCGCGATGCGGCGCGAGCTCTGGGTGCGTTGCTCGCTCAGCTGCCGCGGCCAGGAACGGTCGTGCATATCCACAGCTGGGGCAAGGGGCTTTCGCCCAGCGTCTTCGCGGCGGCCTCGCGCGCCGGCGTGCCGGTCGTCGCGACGCTGCACGACTACGGCTTCGTCTGTCCGAATGCCGGGCTCCACGTCTTCCCTACCGGGAAGCCGTGCGAGCTCAGGCCGATGTCGCTTGGCTGTCTCGCCTGCAACTGCGACGCGCGCAGCCGGCTGCACAAGCTGTGGCGCATCGCGCGCCAACTCTCGCTCGAGCAGGTCGCGCGCGCGCCGCTCATCATCGATCGGTTGATCGCGGTGAGCGACTATGCGGCCGAGATCTACCGCCCGCTGCTCCCGGCAGAGGCGCGCCTCACTGTCGTGCCCAATCCGATCGACGCAACCGACCGAGGGCCGGCCGATCCGGCCTCGCATCGCGACATCGTTTTCGTGGGCCGGCTGTCACGAGAAAAGGGCGCGCTTCTGCTTGCCGAAGCCGCCGCGCGGCTCGGTCTCGCGCCAGTGTACGTCGGCGAGGGCGAACTGGCCGCCGAGGTGCTCGCACGCTGCCCCGCGGCGACGGTTACCGGCTGGCTGGACCGGGAGGGGGTTACCGCCCGCATCCGCGCTGCCCGGGCGGTCGTGCTGCCGGCCACCTGGCGCGAGACGCAGGGGATGGTGGTGCCGGAGGCGCTGGCGAACGGCGTACCGGTGGTAGTCAGCTCGGGCACGGCGCCCGCGAGCGTGGTGCCTGACGGCGAGACCGGACTCTGCTTCGAGAATGGCAGCCTCGACGATCTTTGCCGTGTGCTCGCGCGGCTCGACGACGACGATCTCGTGCGCCGCATGGGCTGCACCGGATATGACCGCTACTGGAGCGCACCTGCCGACATGGCACACCATCTCGCAGGGCTGCTCGCGGTTTACGGCGAGGCCGTGGCTGGCAGGGATGCTGCTTTCGGCCGGCCAGGCAGGAACCGTCGCGACGCCCGGAGCACCGGTTTCTCGACGTAGAGGTGGATCAGCACCGCCGCGCCCAGCGCCGCGGTCCCCGCCACCAGCAGGAAGCCGAACGAGGATTCGATTCCAGCCTTCTCCCACGCGATCCCGATGACCTTGAGCGTGAACAGGTGCGAGAGGTAGAGCACGTAGGACGCTCCCCCGCCCAGAATCAGCCAGCGCCGTGCACGGCCATCGGGGAATTCCGACCCCAGGATGACGCCAGCGGCGATCAGCAGTGCCGGCACGCCCGCCCAGAGCCAGCGGGTCTGAAATGAGAATTCATTGATTTCGGCGTAGCTGCCGAGCGCAAGTCCGGCCCCGATCAACAGGATACGCGCCGCGAACCCGAGCCGGACGCCGCGCGCGAAAACCGCACCCAAGGCGATTCCGAACAGGAATTCGAGGATCATCGGATGCGTCCAGAAAACGAACGGCCCGAGCGACGATCCGAACAACTGCCCGATCGCGATCGCCAACAGGAACGTCGCGCCGATGAACGCCAGCCCCACAGTCCGGCGGAAGAGCAGCCCCGCCGCGAAGATCGCATAGAAGAACATCTCGTAGTTGAGCGTCCAGCCAGGCCCTAGCGGCGGCTGCAGCCCGCCATCGGGGCGCGGCCAGGGAATGAAGAAATAGGACAAGATGACATGAACGGGATCGAGCGTCGCGTTGTTAACTCGCCCCGGCAGCACAAGCGCCGCCGCGATCATCGCCGTGGTGAACAGCCAGTACATCGGCACGATGCGGATCACGCGACGAGCCAGGAACTCGCGTGCTGAAGCCCCGCTGCCGAAGTGGCCCGTGGTTACGTGGAGCATGATGAAGCCGCTTATGACGAAGAAGATGTCTACGCCGGAGCGCCACAGAAGCGGAACGGGCGAGACGAGATCGCCGGTATGAACATAGCCGCGATCGAACGCCTGGAGCAGATGCTCGACGAGCACGAGGAACGCCGCGACGAACCGCAGGATCTCGACGTTGACAAGAATCTTTCCGGCCGAAGTGGATTCGATGGTCATGACCCGCGAACACTCCCGCGCCCTCGCGCAACCGTCATTGCAGGCCCACGTGATCGAACCAGGCCTCGGTGCCGCCGAGCCGCGCCGGCAGCCCGCCGAGCTCGATCCGCTGCAGCGGACAGTCGGCCGGCACGTCGAAGGCCTGGACGGACCGGAGCCAGCTTCCCACCGTGCGGGTCTCCGCCCTGGAAAGGCGGAGGCTGCGGTTGTCGCGGACGCATCGCACTCGCCATACGAAGTCCTGAGGTGACAGCCCGTCACCGATCAGAGCGTCGTAACTGAGGCTGTGCCCGCCGGGCCTGAGCATGACAGTCTGGCTGGCCACGCGGTGCTCGGCTTCCCCCGAATGGACCTTGAGCGCCGACTCTCCGATCAGATTGGGAGGTATTCCCACCATGGCCGTCGCACCGTTGCCGCTCTCGAGCGACCATTCGAACACGTAGCGCGGCTGGGCCGCTTCGAGCTCGGGATCGAGGCGAAAATCTCCGTCGAACACGAGTTGTGCCGCCCAGCCGCGCGCCTCGCCAGTGAGTGAGTCGGCCCAAAGCCGCCGAGCCTGCGCCGGCTTCCCGCGCTCGACAAGCTGCTGCACAAACCCGACGACCTCGCGCCGGCGCAGCTCGCCCTCACGCGCGCGCAGTTCCTGCAGCAACAGCAGATGTGCGTCTTCGAGACCCGGCGACAACGTATCGCGGGTGATCATGAAGTCCCGGCGCCATGTCGGCTCCTCGCCGAGCCGCTCGACCATCTGGGTACGCATTTCCGGAATCTGCACGATCTGATGAGCTTGGCGCAGCATGTCTCGCGGCAACAGACTGAGACGGAGCACCGCGTCCAGGCGTTGCGCCGCGGTGGTGAAATTCCGCTGCTCGAGCGCTGCGTAGACCAGCCACAACTGCACCGTTGGATCTCGCCAGCTGAGCGTGCCTGCGCGCAGCAACAGCTCGCTGCCGAGCAGATGATGGCCGCGCGAACTCGACGCCAGTCCGAGCACGCGCAACGCGCGCACGTCGCGAGGCATGCGCACCAAGGCCGCGCGAGCAAGCCGTTCGGCGGTCGCTACGTCGTTTTTCGCCGACGCCTGGTCCGCGGCTGCGGACAGGGCTTCGGCCGATCGGGGATTGATGGACAGGGCAGCGGTCGGCCGGTTGGTCAGAAGGGCGGAGGCAGTGAGGCCCTGGACCACGACCAGCCAACCGAGCCCCGCCGCCGCGGCAAGGACGACAATCGTGCGCAGCCAGAGCATCGACGATCAGTTTGAAACGCGCTGGCGCTGTTTCTTGCGTCCCGACGCGGGAGCGTCTGCCGCTTTCTGGCCACCGTAGTAGTAGTAGTAGTAATCGTACTCGGCGCCGTACCCGATGCGTTGGGCATCGAACTTGGTCAGCGCCGCGCCGATGATCTTGGCGCGGGCACTCAGCAGCCTGCGCACGGCAGCCTTTGTCTTGCCTCGCGACGAGCGGTTGGCTTCAATCACGAAGACCGTC
Source organism: Croceibacterium sp. (assembly GCA_036519255.1). Lineage (GTDB taxonomy): Bacteria > Pseudomonadota > Alphaproteobacteria > Sphingomonadales > Sphingomonadaceae > Croceibacterium_A. Next base: position 1,711 of record DATDLP010000362.1, on the reverse strand, counting down.
GCGTCGACGATGGAAGAAATGGCCGGCGCGTCAGCGAGACCGAGCACCGGCGGACCGTCGATCAGCACGACCTCGTAGAGCTCCTGAAGCTGCGTGATCATCTCCGAAAGCGCGGAACCCGAAACGAGTTCCGCCGGATTGGGAGGCAGTTTGCCGCTGGTGATGGCGTCGAGATTCTCGATATCCGAGTGCTGGATGGCGTCGGCGAGCGGCCGCTGGCGAGCGAGCAGGTTCGAAAGTCCGACCTCGTTGCTGAGTTCCAGCTCGCGATGCAGCGTGGGTTTGCGAAGGTCCGCGTCGATCAGCACGATCTTTCGACCGGTCAGCGCGAATGTGCGCGCGATTGCGAGCGCGGTCGTAGACTTGCCTTCCGCGGGCGCTGCCGAGGTGAAGAAGAGGCTGTTCGGCAGCCCGGTGGGTGAAGCAAGCTCGATAGCCGTCCGCAGTGCGTAGTAGGCTTCCGAGATGTGAGACCGCCGATCTTCCAGTGCCTCCTTCGGGCTCATGCCCGCGTCCGCCAACGGTATCACGTTCAGATAGGGCAGCCCAAGCTTGCGATCGATGTCTTCCGGCGACCGGATCACGTCGTCGAAGCGCTCGCGGAAGAACACGAACGCCAGGGCCAGGCCAAAACCGGCAAGCCCGGCGAGCAGCATGTTCATCTGGATGTCGGGCGAGATCGGCGCGGTCGGGCGCTCCGCGACATCGATCACCGAAATATTGTTGGTGGTGATTCCGGACGCGGCGCTGATCTCCTTGTATCGCTGAAGCAGGCCTTCATACATCGTGCGGTTAGTGTCGACTTCCCGCTTGAGAATGTTGAACTGGATACCGCGATCCTGCTCGGAAAGCGTATCGCGGGTGAGTTCGTCGACATTGGCGCTGAGCGCAGTTTCCTGCTTCGCGGAGAGTTCGTACGCCTCGCGGATCGAGCGGCGGATAAGGTTGGCCTGTCCGGCAATCTGGTCGTCGAGCTCATCGACACGCGCCCGCAGGCCGATGATGGTCGGGTGATTCGAGCCGTAGCGCTCCAGCGCCTGCTGCAGTTCGACCGCAGCGATCGCACGATCGCCGTTCAATCGCTGGATCAGGGGATCCCCGATGACTTCGGGAATGCTCATCAGCGGCATACGCTGGACCTGCAGCCATTTCTGCTGCGCCTGGACCCGAGCGGTGCGCGCCTCGCTATAGCTCTGGTTGAGCGTAACGAGGTTGGACATCGTAAGCGAAGACTCGTTGTTCCCAGCCACTGCGCCGGTACCTGTGCCGACTCCCGTCGTATCGATCAGCCCGGCGCCGCGCGCGTAGTCGATCATCGCCTGCTCGGATTGCTCCAGGCGTTCCTTGGCGGCGGCGATCTGGTTGGAGAGGAAATCCCGCGTGTAGGTCGAGGTATCGAACTTGCGCTGGAGATTGGCAGTGATGAAGGTCTTCACGTAGCTGTTGGCCACATTCGCAGCGAGCTGCGCGTTGGGGCTCTCGAAATTGAGGACCGCGACGCGCGAGCTGCGCGGCAGTTCGACCGACAGATTGGCCATCAGGACGCGGATCACCCGCTCGCGGCGGGTGTTTTCGGCATCGAGCCCGCCGATAGGCGCGCCATTCGATGCGACACCCATGTCGATGAGAAATTTGTCGTTGCGCGCGAGCCCGAGGTCGTCGGCAACCTTGATCGCCTGCGAACGGCTCCGCAGGATATCGAGCTGAGTCT
>DATDLP010000361.1:0-2005 GCA_036519255.1 Croceibacterium sp. | reverse complement strand
GCGCCGTCCCGGGGGTGTCCTGCAACAGAATCGCCGAGCGGTGATCGGGTTCTGCTTCGTGGGCCCCACCGCTGCCAGGCAAGAGCAGGTGCCGATGGCGGCAGGCGCCGGCGCGTGCTTCGCTTCGACGTCGTTGGTCGCGCGTGCGGGTGACCGAAGTCCGAGGCCGCCTCGATCTATCTCGGTAGCCTCGCTGAGACATGGAACCAACCGTCGGCTTCATCGGCATTGGGCGAATGGGGCTGCCGGTCTGCGCCAGACTCGCGGGCGCCGGGTTTGAGGTTGTCGCCCACGATCGGCGCCCTGATCGAAAAGAGGACGTGCGCGGGATGGGGGCGATCTGGGCGCCAGATGCGCGCGGCGTGGCGGCCAGGGCCGACGTATTCATCACGATGCTGCCTGGCACCGACGAGCTGCACGCGGTCATGGATGTAGCGATCCCGGGGCTGCGATCCGCCACGACGTGGATTGACATGACCAGCAGCACACTCGGCACCGCTCGCGAGGTCGGTGCACGCGCCCGGGCACGCGGGATCGAGTACCTCGATGCGCCGGTGGGCGGTGGTCCGACGGCGGCAGTCGCGGGAGAGCTGCAACTGTTTGTGGGTGGTCGGAAGGAGATCGTCGAGCGTCATCGTCGGCTACTTGAGGTGCTGGGTGCCATCGAACACGTCGGCGGGCATGGCGCTGGATACGTCTCCAAGCTTCTGGTCAACCTGCTCTGGTTCGGCCAGGCCGTTGGTACCGGTGAGGCGCTCCTGCTCGCCCGGCGGGTGGGACTTGATCTGGAGGTACTACGCGGGACGCTCGAGCGGAGCTCAGCTTCGACCGAGTTCCTTCGTCGCGATCTCGACGCGCTACTCGACGGGAACTATCTCGAGTCGTTCGGCCTTGACCGGTGCTGCGAGGAGCTCCGGGCGGTCGTAGACCTTGCCGGCGAGCTCGGAGTGCCGTTCGAGCTATCAGCAGGCGTGGCCCAAGCCTACGAGCGTGCGCTCGAGCGCTACGGGGCGGTGGACGGCGAGTTGCTCGCGGTCGCGCTCTTGGAGGAGCGGGCCGGAACCGCCCTTCGCCGCTGAGCAAGCGGCCTGTACCCATCTGTGGCGGAATAAGACAGTTGCCGTTCCGTCAAAGGCCGGGCTCGATCGAGGGGTGCCACTCGAGGTCTGCATCGAGCTCGGCCAGAAAGGCGTCCAGATCATGGGCATCCACGCCCTAACGGCGCGCTGGACGGTCTCCACGTTTTCCTGCGACATCGCCTAGCAGGTATCCCGCCGGGCGGGGGAGTTTTCGCTTTCCATGCGAGGCAGCAGCCGGACGTTGCCGGACGTGGACTGCTGCTTTGCGCGATGTGCGGCTAGAGCGCGAGCATCGCCGCCGCGACCTCACCGGCGGCCGCATCGGGGATCGCGGTCGCGGCCCGTTCGAGCACGAGCAGCCGCGCACCGGGGATCTCGCGCGCAAGCGCTTCGCCGTTGCCGACCGGGAAGAACGGGTCGCGGCGACCGTGTACCACCAGCGCCGGGATCGCGAGCTCAGACAGGCGCTCGCGCCAGCGCGGCTTGCAGTCGAGCTTGGAGAACACCATGCCCATCTGGTTGGCCATCTGGACCGCGGGCGCCGTGCCCGGCGTGCGGTCCCAGATGCGCTCGGCGGTCGCGCGCGCGGCGGCGGGGTCGTCGCCGAGGATCTCCGCGCCACCGGCGGCAAACTGCGCCACGGCGGCGCGGTCAGACCAGTCGGGCATCGAGCGCGAGAAGAGCCGGTCCATCGTCGCCGCGTTATGGTCAGGCAGGTCGTCGTCGACCGGGCCTGGAGCGACGGCCCGCGTCCCGGCGAGGGTGAGCGCCAAGAACGCGTTCGGGTGGTCGAGCGCGGCGACCTGGGCGACCATCCCGCCGACGCCGATGCCCGCCAGGTGCGCCGGCCGGTCGTCGAGTCTGCCGGCGAGCGCCGCGGCGTCGGGCGGCGAGATCACGCAGCGTGGAGGCCGGCGCTCTGGGAT
>DATDLP010000360.1:0-5998 GCA_036519255.1 Croceibacterium sp. | reverse complement strand
CTGATGAACGCCGCGCGTTCCCACGCCAGCGCCGAGCTCTCGTAGTGGCTCAGCGCGGCGTTGAACGACAGCGCCAGCGGGCTGACCTCGGACGCCGGCCGCAGTCGCAAGTCGACGCGGAACACGTAGCCCTCGCCGGTCTGCTGCGACAGCGTCTCGACCACCGCGCGGGCATAGCGCTGCGCGGCCTCGCCGGGCTCGTCGCGCTCGCGCCGCGGCAGGCGGTCGGGCGCGAACAGCAGCAACGGGTCGATGTCGGAGCTGTAGTTGAGCTCGCCCGCGCCGTGCTTGCCGAGCGCGATCCCGGCGAACCCCTGCGGCTCGGCATCGGGCACGCGGCGCGAAATCGCGTCGGTTATTGCCCGGTCGAGCGCACGGTCGGCGAAATCGCTGAGCTCGGCCACGACGCGTGCCAGCGGGTATGCCCCGGCGAGATCGCCGACCGCAAGCGCCGCGGCGAGCGCGAGGCGTTCGCGGCGCAGCGCGGAGCCCGCGTCGGGGGCGCCGTCACCGGCGGAGCGCGCGGCGGCAAGCGCGGCGTCGCCCTCGCCACGCTCAAGCATCGCGGCAAGATCTGGCTGGCGCTGCAGCGCCAGCGCGAGGAACGGCGCATGCGCCCGTGCCCGCTCGATCGCGCTCTGCCAGTCGCCGTCCATCGCGCCTGACTGCATGGCCGGGCTGACCGGAGCAAGGTCCAAGTGCGGTTGCAGGCCGGGGGACCCTTTGCCAGAGAGGCGCATTGCGAAGGCCAGAAAGGTATTCCCCCCGATGCTCCGATCCTGCTTCGCCGCGGCCGCCCTGCTCGCCGCGAGCGCCTGCACCACGACCGATGCGCTGCGCCCGGCCGCGATCTCCGAGACCACGCTGAAGGAGGTCACGCGCACGCTGTCGCTCGACGAGTTCGAGGGACGCGCACCCGGCACGGCGGGCGAGGAGAAGACCGTCGCCTACCTGGCCGAGCAATTCGCGCGGGCGGGGCTCGAGCCGGGTAACGCGGGCAGCTGGTTCCAGGACGTCCCGCTGGTCGAGATCACCGCGAGCAACCACGAGCCGCTGACGATCGCCGGCGCGAGCTACGCGATTGCGCAGGACTGGGTCGGCGTGAGCTACCGCGAGGTCCCGCGGATCGACCTCGATCAGAGCGAGATCGTGTTCGTCGGCTACGGCATCGTCGCCCCCGAGAAGGGCTGGAACGACTACGCCGGTGTCGACATGCGCGGCAAGACCGCGCTGATCCTGGTCAACGATCCCGACTACCAGCAGGAGGGCCTCGACGGCCCGTTCAACGGCCGGGCGATGACCTACTACGGCCGCTGGACCTACAAGTTCGAGGAAGCCGCGCGGCAAGGCGCTGCGGCGGCGCTGATCGTGCACGACACGTTTCCCGCCTCGTACGGCTGGGGCACGGTGCAGAGCTCGTGGTCGGGCCCGCAGGCTTATGCCCGGCGCAGCGACGGCGGGGCGAGCCAGACGCTGGTCAACGGCTGGGTGCAGAAGCCGGTGGCCGAAGCGATCGCGCGCGTCGCGGGCCGCGACCTCGCGGCGCTGACCGCGGCCGCCTCGCGGCCCGGGTTCCGCGCGATCCCGCTCGAGGTCGCCGCCTCGACCGGATTCGACAACGCGATCCGGCGGTTCGAATCGAAGAACGTGATCGGCGTGCTGCCCGGCCGCGAGCGGCCCGACGAGGTCGTGCTGCACACCGCGCACTGGGACCATCTCGGGCGCTGCACTGCGAACGCGGAGGGCGACGACATCTGCAACGGCGCGATCGACAACGCCACAGGCGCGGCCGCGCTGGTCGCGCTGGCCGAGGCGCACGCCGGAGCAGGCGCGACGGCGCGGACGCTGGTGTTCCTCGCGGTGACGGCCGAGGAATCGGGGCTGCTCGGGTCGGAGTATTACGGCGCCAACCCGGTGTTCCCGCTGGCGCGGACCGTCGGCGGGCTCAACATGGACGCGCTCTCGCTCGCCGGGCCGGCGCGCGACGTGACCGTTGTCGGCGGCGGCAAGAGCGAGCTCGACGCGACCCTCGCCGAAGCGCTGGCCGAAGTCGGGCGCACGCAGACGCCCGACAGCGCGCCGCAGGCCGGGTACTACTACCGCTCGGACCACTTCAGCCTCGCCAAGCGCGGGGTGCCGATGTTCTACATCGACAGCGGTCAGGACCTGGTCGACGGCGGGCGCGAGGCCGGCGCGGCGTGGGAGGCAGCCTATCGCGAGCGCGCCTATCACCTGCCCGACGACGAATACGATCCGAACTGGAACTGGGCCGGGGTGACCGAAGACCTCGGGCTGTACTATCGGCTCGGCCGCATGCTCGGCGAGTCCCGCGCCTGGCCCAACTGGTACCCGCAGGACGAGTTCCGCCGCATCCGCGACGAGAGCTGCACCAGCGAAGGAGGCTGCTGAGATGCCCGTGCACATGCCCGCCGAGTGGGCCGAGCAGGAGTGGATCTGGATCGGCTTCCCGCACGACGCCTCGCTGTGGCTCGACGACCTTGCGCCCGCGCAGGAGCAGATCGCGGCGTTCGCCAACGCGGTCGCCGAGACTGGGCAGCAGGTGCGGCTGGTGGTGCGCGACGCCGCGAACGAGATGCGCGCGCGGCAACTCGTGACCGGCGGCGTGGTGTGCGAGCGGCACGCCTACGGCGACATCTGGGTGCGCGATTCGGGGCCGCTGGTGGTGTTCGATGCCGAGGGGCGGCGCTTCGCGCGGCGCTTCGGCTTCAACGGCTGGGGCGGCAAGTACGAGATGGAGGGCGACCAGGAGATCGGCGCGACGATGGCGGAAGCCGGCGGGCTGGCGAGCGACCTGATGGACTGGATCCTCGAGGGCGGAGCGATCGATACCGACGGGACCGGGCTGGTGGTGACCACCGAGCAATGCCTGCTCAACCCTAACCGCAACCCGCACCTGAGCAAGGTCGAGATCGAGACGCGGCTGCGCGAGCATCTCGGCCTCGACCGCGTGCTGTGGCTCGGCGACGGGCTGCTCGGCGACCACACCGACGGGCACGTCGACAACCTCGCGCGGTTCGTCGCGCCGGGCGTGCTAGCGATTCCGCTGCCGAGCGGACCCGACGATCCCAACGCGGCGGTCTATGCCGACGCGCGGGCACGGGCGCTGACGTTCGGGCTCGAGGTGCGCGACGTGCCCTCGCCGGGGCGGATGGACGAGGCGGGGATCGTCGAGCCGGCGAGCTACATGAACTTCACGGTGTGCAACGGCGTGGTGGTGGTGCCGACTTACGGCTCGTATCGCGACGACGAGGCGGTGGCGACGATCGGGGCGCTGTTCCCGGGACGCGCGGCGGTCGGCCTGCGCGCCGAGGCAGTGCTGACCGGGGGCGGGAGCTTCCACTGCTCGAGCCAGCACGCGCCGAAAGCGGCCGGTTAACGCCTTCTTTACTTTTGGGTCGGACAGTTCCGCCCATGAGCAAGGCCATCGCCCTCACCCGCAGCGCCGCCCGCCACAGCGCGGCGCACGCGCGACTGGCGATCGTGCTCGCCTGCACCGCGGCGCTGATCATGGCGGGGCGCGCGCTGCCGTTCTAATCGCAATCAAGGCGACGAAGGCGACACCCCGTCACCCTCGTATTCCGGGCATTTCAGAGCGTTTTCGCTGGGGGCGGACTGATTCCCGTCAGCGCAGGTCCGGCGGGGTCGCCTCGCTCTTCAACAGCGCGATCGCCTCGTCGAGCGGCAGCACCTTCTGGTGCTCGGCGCCGAGCGTGCGCAGCGCGACGGTGCCTTCCTCGGCCTCGCGCTTGCCGACCACGAAGAGGTGGGGGATCTTGGCCACCGAGTGCTCGCGGACCTTGTAGTTGATCTTCTCGTTGCGCACGTCGGTCTCGACGCGGATACCCGCGGCGCGGAGCTTCGCCGTCACCTCGCCGGCGTAGCCGTCGGCGTCGGACACGATCGTCGCCACCACCGCCTGCACCGGGGCGAGCCACACCGGCAGCTTGCCCGCGTAGTGCTCGATCAGGATGCCGATGAAGCGCTCGTACGAGCCGAAGATCGCGCGGTGGAGCATGATCGGCACGTGCTTCTCGCCGTCCTCGCCCACGTAGGCCGCCTCGAGCCGCGCGGGGATCACGCGGTCGGACTGGATCGTGCCCACCTGCCAGGTACGGCCGATCGCGTCGGTCAGGTGCCATTCGAGCTTGGGCGCGTAGAACGCGCCTTCGCCGGGCTGCTCCTCCCAGCCGAACTCGGGCGTGTTGAGATTCGCCGCGGCCACCGCGGCGCGCAGCTCGGCCTCGGCCTGGTCCCACATCTCCTCGCTGCCGAAGCGCTTCTCGGGCCGCAGCGCGAGCTTGATGCCGTAGCTGCTGAACCCGAGGTCGCGATAGACCCGGTCCGCCAGCCGGCAGAACGCGGCGACCTCGTCGACGATCTGCTCGGCGGTGCAGAAGATGTGCGCGTCGTCCTGGGTGAACTGGCGCACGCGCATCAGCCCGTGCAGCGCGCCGTGCGGCTCGTTGCGGTGGCAGCAGCCGTTCTCGTAGAGGCGCAGCGGCAGGTCGCGGTAGCTCTTGATGCCCTGGCGGAAGATCAGCACGTGCGCCGGGCAGTTCATCGGCTTGAGCGCCATCCACTCGGCAGCGTCCGACACCAGCGGACCCTCGTCGTCGACGTTGGGCACCTCGTCGGGGATCACGAACATGTTCTCGCGGTACTTGCCCCAGTGGCCCGACTGCTCCCACTGGCGCGCGTCCATCACCTGCGGGGTCTTGACCTCGCGGTAGCCGGCATCGTCGATCGCGCGGCGCATGTAGGCCTCGAGCTCACGCCACACGATGTAGCCCTTGGGGTGCCAGAACACCGAGCCGTGGGCTTCCTGCTGCAGGTGGAACAGGTCCATCTCCTGCCCGAGCCGGCGGTGGTCGCGCTTGGCCGCTTCCTCGAGCCGGTGGAGGTGCTGGTCGAGCTGCTTCTTGTTGAGCCAGCCGGTGCCGTAGATGCGCGTGAGCTGCGCGTTCTTCTGGTCGCCGCGCCAGTAGGCGCCGGCGACGCGCATCAGCTTGAACGCCTGCGGGTCGAGCTTGCCGGTGCTCGCCAGGTGCGGCCCGCGGCACATGTCGAGCCAGTCGGTACCCGAGCGATAGACCGTAAGCTCCTCGCCTTCGGGCAGCTCGCGGGCCCATTCGGCCTTGAAGGTCTCGCCTTCGGCAGTCCACTTGTCGATCAGCTGCTGGCGGCTCCACACCTCGCGGGTGAGCGGTTTGTCGGCGCGGATGATTGCGCGCATCTGCTCCTCGATCGCCGGCAGGTCGTCCATCGAGAACGGCTCGCGCGAGGCGGGAGCGAGCACATCGTAGTAGAACCCGTCGTCGGTCGCGGGACCGAAGGTGATCTGCGTGCCGGGCCACAGCGCCTGGATCGCTTCGGCGAGCACGTGCGCGAAATCGTGCCGCGCGAGCTCGAGAGCGTCGGCCTCATCGCGGCTGGTGACCAGCGCGAGTTCGGCGTCGCCGTCGAACGGCCGATTCAGGTCGCGCAGCTCACCGTCGATCCGTGCGGCGATCGCCGCCTTTGCGAGGCCGGGACCGATCGCCGCGGCGACGTCGGCCGGGGTCGAGCCGGCGGGCATCGCGCGCACCGATCCGTCGGGGAGGCTGATCTTCAACAAGGCGCTCATCGTGTCCGTCTTTCCGCTTTGCGGCGCGATGGCACAAAGGCGCGCGCGCTGAAAGTCCCGGCGCCGGTCATGAGGTTCGCGGGATACGGGAGATGACGCCGGGCCGCCCGTATCCCAGGCGGCGACGGCAGCGTCAGAACGCGGCCGAACGCCCCCGGGTGATGGGGGTAGTGGTCCGCGTAGTGGTGGTGCTGCGGTTGGGCATTGCGGGGCGCGCTCTAGCGGGAAAGGGCGAAGGAGTCACTAATCGGGTTGGTCCTTCGCCGTTCCCCGCCATCCGTTCTCCGTTTCCCTCCGTCCGTCCTCCGTCCCCCCGGTTCTCCGTCCCCCCCGTTCGTCCCGAGCGCAGTCGAG
>DATDLP010000359.1:0-12376 GCA_036519255.1 Croceibacterium sp. | reverse complement strand
CATTCGACCGCAACGTCTGGAGGGCGGGGGGCCCGCGCAGGGGGCGCCCCACGGCCAGTAGCGCGTTCACCCGACCGGACGAGAAAGGCCCGGCGCTCGTGGGGCGAGCGCCGGGCCTCCTGCTAACCCGGAAGGGGCCGGGTGAAGCTTAACGCAGCAGCGACAGCACGTTCTGCTGGCTCTGGTTGGCCTGCGACAGCATCGCGGTCGAAGCCTGGCTCAGGACCTGCGCCTTGGCGAGCGCGGTGGTCTCCGACGAGTAGTCGGTGTCCTCGATCCGCGAACGCGCGTCCGACAGGTTGGTGACGTTGTTGGTCAGCGTGTTGACCGCGGTCTCGAGGCGGCTCTGGCCGGCGCCGAGCGTGGCGCGGGCAGTCGAGATCGCTTCGAGCTCGGTGTCGACCGCGGTCACGGTGGCGCTGGCCGCCGTCGCGTCGTCGATGTCGTACGAGCCGGCCGCACCGCCGCTCGCAGCGAGCGTGGTCAGGTCGGCCATCGTCAGGTCGACCGTGTCCGCCGCGTTCGCGCCGGCCTGGATCGTCACCGTGGCGACGGTGCCGTCGAACAGCTGCACGCCGTTGAAGCTCGAGTTCGTGATCGTCTGGTCGATCTGCGCGGTCAGCTCGTCGACCTCGGCCTGCAGGTTGGTGCGGTCGCTGTCCTGATAGGTGCCCGACGAGGCCTGCACGCCGAGCTCGCGGACGCGCTGCAGCATGTTGGTGACTTCGTTGAGCGAACCCTCGGCGGTCTGGGCCAGCGAGATGCCGTCGTTGGCGGTGCGGATGCCCTGGTTCATGCCGCGGATCTGCGAGGTCATCGAGGTGGCGATGGCGAGGCCGGCGGCGTCGTCCTTGGCGCTGTTGAGGCGCTTGCCGGTCGACAGGCGCTCCATCGCGCTGCCGAGGGCCTTCTGGGCGCTGGCGGAAGCATTGGCCGCCTTGAGCGCGCCGATGTTGGTGTTGATGACGGACATGTGAGAAACTCCTTCGGTCAGGTTCTGCGCTGCCGATACGATCCCATGACTGCGGGCAGCTGGGACCCAGACCGGCGCCAGGGCCGAGGTTTTAAGCCCGGCGGGCAGCGGCGGGCGGGCCGGAGAGCCGGCGCGGGGCCCCGCGGCGTTAACCATATGCGTGTTTCTACGGGGGCTATAATTAGCATCGTTTTGCGCGTCCGCGCGTCATTGGCCCCGCAACAGGTTACCGCAAACCGGGGGTCGCAGTGGGTTCGTTGGAAGCATCGCAGGCGTTCAAAAAAAATCATGCCGGGCTGGCGAGCAGGCTCGAAGGGATCGCGGCATCGCTGTTCCCGGGCCGACCGCTTACGATCGGCGACGACAGCGAGCGGCTGCTGGGCGACCGCGCGAGCACCGTCAGCGTGTCGCGCGGTGCGCGGCCAGGACTGAGCCGGACGGCCAACCGGGCGCGGCTGGCGTACAGCGATCCGCTGTCCGAGGGGACCTTCGCGGCGCTGGTCGCGCTGCTTGCCGGCCGCAGCGAGCCGGTGGCGGCCGATCCCGAGACGCTCTCGGTGCTGGCGGTGGCCGACCGGCTGGCGCGGACCGACATCCCGGTGCTGATCAACGGCCCGACCGGGACCGGCAAGGAAGTGCTCAGCCGCTTCATCCACAACCGCAGCGACCGGCGGGACAAGCCGTTCATCGCGGTCAACTGCGCGGCGATCCCCGAGACGATGATGGAAGCGCTGCTGTTCGGCCACCAGAAGGGCGCGTTCACCGGCGCCAGCGGGGCGAGCGAGGGCTTCTTCCGCGCGGCCGATGGCGGCACGCTGCTGCTCGACGAAATCGCCGAGCTGCCGCTGGCGCTGCAGGCCAAGCTGCTGCGCGCGCTGCAGGAAGGCGAGGTCGTGCCGGTCGGCGCGACGAGGCCGGTCAAGGTCGACGTGCGGATCGTCGCCGCGGCCAACCGCGACCTGCCGCTCGAGGTCGAGGAAGGGCGCTTCCGCGCGGACCTCTATTACCGCCTCAACGTGTTCCCGATGAGCCTGACCGCGCTGCGCGAGCGGCCGGCGGACATAGCCCCGCTCGCGTTCGCGCTGCTGCTGCGCCATTCGCCCGACGGGGCGCCTGCGCCTTGGATCAGCGATGCGGCGCTGGCGCTGCTGCGCACCCACGGCTGGCCGGGCAACGTGCGCGAGCTTGAGAACGTGATGCGCCGCGCGCAAATCCTCGCGGCCGGCGAGCCCGAAATTCGCCCCGAGCACATCGTGTTCGACCGCACCGTGCGACTGGTCGAGCCGCCCGCAGCCGAGGAACCCGAGGCGGGCACCGGCGAGAAGCTGTCGAAGATCGTGCAGATTTCCGAGGCGCGGGCGATCATGGACACGCTCGACGCGTGCGGCGGACGCCGCGCCGAGGCCGCACGCCAGCTCGGCATCAGCGAGCGCACGCTGCGCTACCGGCTCGCCTCGTTCCGCGAAGCCGGGCTCGCGATCGGCGGCCGGCGATGAGCGGCGTCAACGGCATCGGTGCGGGCGGGTCCGTCGGCCAGATCATGGGCCTGCGCCAGCAGATCATCGACCGCAACAGCCTGCTGCAGGAGCTGCAGCAGACCAAGCAGACCGGCGTCGCACAAGCGCCGTCCGAGCCCGCCGCGGGCGGGTTCGCGGATTCGCTCAAGAGCGCGCTCGAGGGGGTCAACGCGACCCAGCAGAACGCCTCGGAGCTGACCACGGCCTACGAGCGCGGCGAGGTGACCGACATCGCCAGGGTCATGCTCGCTCGGCAGGAAGCCGGCGTCGCCTTCGAGGCCACGCTGCAAGTCAGGAACAAGCTGTTGTCCGCTTACCAGGACATCATGCGGATGGGGGTCTGAGTAGATGAGCGAGTTGGTACCCGCGGGCGGACCGCGGCCGATGGCGCTGCTCGCGCCGCTGCGGGACCCCCGCGGCGGCAGCACGCTCGACCGCGTCCGCGCGTTCGCCGCGCAGCCGCCGGTGAGGAAGGCGCTGCCGTGGTTCGTCGGGGTGGCTGCGATCGGCCTCGTCGCATTGACCTGGACCGCGCTCTCGCCCGCGCCGCAGCGCGTGCTCTATTCGGCGCTCGACGATGCCGAGCGGGCCGAGGTGGTCGCCGCGCTCGATACCGCGGCGATCGGCTACACCATCGACAATGCCACCGGCGCGCTCAGCGTCGACGAGGGCGATCTCTACCGGGCGCGGATGCTGGTCGCGTCGGAAGGCGCGCTGGCCGCGCCCGAGAGCGGCACCGAGCTGCTCGACTCGCTGCCGATGGGCGCGAGCCGCACGCTCGAGGGTGACCGGCTGCGCGCGGCGCAGGAGCGCGACCTGATGCTGACGATCATGGAGATCGACGGGGTCGAGGCCGCGCGGGTGCATCTCGCCAAACCCGAGCGCTCGGTGTTCGTGCGCGAGGATTCGCCGCCCAGCGCCTCGGTCATGGTGCGCCTGGCGCGCGGGCGGCAGCTCGGCGACAGCCAGGTGACCGCGATCGCCAATCTCGTCGCCGCCTCGGTTCCGGGGCTGGCGATCGAGGGCGTGCGGATCGTCGACCAGCATGGCAAGCTGCTGTCGCAGCTCGACGGCGAGAACTCCGACCGGCTCAACCTGCAGGCGCAGATGGAAGGCAAGCTGCGCGCGCAGCTGGCGCAGTTGCTGACGCCGATGCTCGGCGAGGGCAACTTTTCGAGCGAGATCCAGATCGAGCTCGACATGAACGAGGTGACCTCGGCGCGCGAGAGCTACGACAAGGAAGGCGCGGTCCGCCGCGAGACGCAACAGCAGAGCCAGACCGCCGGCGGCGGCGCGGTGGGCGTGCCCGGCGTGCTGTCGAATACCCCGCCCCCCGCGGCCGAGGCCGAGCCGGGTGCCCCCGAAGGCGGCCCGGCGGCCGCTCCGGCCTCGCCGACGATGGGGGAGAGCAGCGCGACGCGCACTTACGAGCTCGGGCGCGAGGTCGCGGTGTCGAACACCGGGCCCGGCGGGGTCAAGCGGCTGTCGGTCGCGGTGGCGCTGAGCAAGGACGCGATGAAAGGCGTCAGCGCGCAGGAGATGCAGAAGCTCGAGAAGCTGATCGGTGCCGCAGTCGGCGCCGACCCGCAGCGCGGCGATCAGGTGGCGGTGATCGTGCGGCCGTTCCAGGCCGCCGAGATCGACGCGGTGCCGTTCTGGGAGACGCCGTGGTTCGCGACGATCCTGCGCAACGCGGTGGCGCTGCTCGCAGTGCTGCTGGTGCTGCTGCTGGCAGTGCGGCCGATGCTCAAGGCTCTCACGCGCGACAGGCGCGCTGACGATGACGAGGAATACGACGAAACCGATCCCGACCAGCCGCGGCGCAACACCACGCTGGCGGTGATCGGCCAGGACGGGCCCGACCGCGACCGGCTCGCGGCGCAGATCGAACTCGCGCAGCGGATCGTGCGCGAGAAGCCCGACGACGCGCTGCTCGCGCTGCGCCGCATGCTCGGCGATCGGCGCAAGGACGCGGAGACTGCCCGATGAACCGCACGATCTCGGCAACCGCCGATCCGGAGCGCGCCGCGGTGCTGGTGATGCTGCTGGCCGAAGAGGACGCCACCGGGCTGCTCTCGCGCCTGACTCCCGACGAGTTGCGCCTGCTCGGCGCGAAGATGTGCGAACTGGGCGACATCGGTCCCGGCGCGATCGCCGACGCGATCGCCGGGTTTGCCGAGCGCGCCGACGAGGCCGGGCTGCCGGCACGGGACCGCACGCCCGACGTACGCCGGATCATGACCGGCGCGGTCGGCGAGGTGAAGGCCGACAACCTGATGCGGCGCATCGCCCCCGAAGCGATGCGTGCCCCGCCCTCCCCGCTCGAACTGGCCCGCTGGCTCGACCCCGCGGTGATCGTCTCGCTGATCGCCGACGAGCATCCGCAGGCGATCGCCGTGCTGCTGCTGCAGCTCGACCACCAGGTCGCAGCGCAAGTGCTCGCCGGCTTGCCCGACGAGGTGCAGACCCCGGTGGTCCAGCGCATCGCCCGGCTCGGGCCGATCGCGCCCGAGGCGCTGGGCGTGCTCGAGGAGCTGCTGGCGGCGAAGATCGCCCACACGCACGGACGCATGCCGCTGACGATGGGGGGAGTGCGCGAGGCGGCGGAGATTATCAACAACGCAGTACGCGCGGTCGAGAAACGGGTGATGCCGGAGATCGGCAAGATCGACAAGAAGCTCCACAAGGAGCTTGAGGCCGAGATGTTCAAGTTCGAGCACCTCTACGTGCTCGACGCCAAGACCATGGGAACCTTGCTGCGCGAGATCGAGAACGAGATGCTCATCGACGCGCTCAAGGGCATTCCCGAGGAAGAGCGCGAGCCGTTCTTCGCCGCGATGTCGACCCGCGCGGCCGACGGCGTGCGCGACGAGATCGAGGCCCGTGGGCGGGTGCGCAAGGCCGACGTGCAGGCGGCGCAGACCGGCGTGATCGCGGTCGCCAAGCGGCTGGCCGCAGACGGCACCATCGTGCTCGGCGATGGGGGGGACGATTATGTCTAGCTTGCCGCTGGCGCAGCTCGGCAAGCGGCCCGAGTTCGCGCGCGACCATCGCTTCGCAGCGCTGTTTGGCGCTCCCGCGGCACCGCCCGCGGAGGTGGTGCCCGGGCCCGATCCGCTGACCGAGGCCTACGAGCGTGGATACCGCGAGGGAGCGGCCGATGCGGCGCAGGATGCCCGGCTGGCCGAGCAGGATCGCGACGCGGCGCGCGGTGCGATCGAGTTGGCGTTCGCGCGCCTCAACGCCGACGACGCGGCGCAACTGGCCGAGCGGATGCGGCAGACGGTGCTCGCCCTGTGCGAGTCGGCGGTGCTGCCGCTGGCGCTCGACAGCGAGGGGCTCCGGCGGCGCGTCGAGCGCGCTGTGGGAATGCTGCAGCGCGCGCAGGACGAACGCGTGGTGCGGCTGCACCCCGAGGACATGGTACTGATCGGCGCGCGGCTTCCGGCGTCGCTCGCGGTCGAGGCCGACGCCGGCGTCGAGCGCGGCGGGCTGCGGATCGAGACTGCCGACGGCGGGATCGAGGACGGCCCGAGCCACTGGCGCCGCGCGCTGGCCGAAGCGTTCCAATGCTGAGGCATTTCGACGCGCTGATCGAGGACCTCGCGGTCGCCCCGTTCGAACTGACCCCACGCCGGTTCGGCCTGGTTACCGCCTGCGACGGCGGGTTGATCGAGGTAAGCGGGCTGTCGGTCCCGGTGGGAGCGCTGTGCTCGATCGACGACGGCAAGGGCCGGGTGCTCACTGCCGAGGCGATCGGCTTTCGCAACGGCAGGACGATGATGATGCTGCTCGGCGACACGGTGCTGCTGCGCCCGGGCGCGCGGGTGCGCGCCGAGGGGCGCCCCGGAATGCTCCCGGTCGGCCCGGCCTACCTCGGCCGTGCGGTCGACGGCGAAGGCAAGCCGATCGACGGCGGCGCGTCGCTGCACGGCTCGGGCGACTGGCCCGCAGGCGGCGTGCGCACCGGCGCGCTCGACCGCGCCAGCGTTACCGAGCCGTTCGACACCGGCATCCGCGCGATCAACGCGCTGACCACGCTCGGCGTCGGCCAGCGCGTGGGGATCATGGCTGGATCGGGCGTCGGCAAGTCGGTGCTGATCGACATGATCGCGCACGGGGCGGAGGCCGACATCGTGGTGGTCGGCCTGATCGGCGAGCGCGCGCGCGAGGTGTCCGACTTCGTCGAGCGCCACATGATGGGCGACAAGGCCCGGCGCACCGCGCTGGTCGCGGTGCCGGCCGACCACGCCCCCAACCTGCGGCTGCGCGGCGCCCTGCTGGCCACCTCGCTCGCCGAGCACTTCCGCGCGCAGGGACACCGCGTTCTCCTGATCATCGACAGCCTGACCCGCATCGCCCACGCCGCGCGCGAGATCGGGCTGCTGCTCGGCGAGCCCGGCGCGGCGCGCGGCTATCCGCCCTCCGCGCTGGCGACGATCACCAAGCTGGTCGAGCGCGCCGGCAACTCCGCTGCGAGCGGCGGTTCGATTACCGGGCTCTACACGGTGCTCGCCGACGGCGACGATCACAACGACCCGGTGGTCGACACCGCGCGCTCGATCCTCGACGGGCACATCGTGCTGTCGCGCGAACTGGCGCAGCGCGGGCAGTATCCGGCGATCGACGTCGGTGCCTCGCTCAGCCGTGTGATGAACGACATCGTCGCGCCGGCGCACGTCGAGCTCGCGCGGCGCTTCCGTGCGTTGTCCTCGGCGTACGAGAGCAACCGCGACCTCGTGTTGATGGGCGCCTACCGCCCGGGCGCCGACCCGCTGGTCGATCGCGCGATCGCGATGCACAAACCGCTGACCGGGCTGCTGTGCCAGCCGACCGGCGCGCTGGTTTCACTCGAGCAGTCGCAGACCCAGTTGAGCCAGCTGCTCGGCCATGAAGGATGACCGCAACAGGCTCCGCCGGGCGAAGCTGATCGAGCGCGTCCGGCGGACCGAGAAGCAGCGCGCCGCATCCGAGGCGTTTGCCGCCGAAGCCAGGCGCGCCAAGCTCGCCGGCATCTCCGAGCGTACGTTGCTGCTCGGCCAGGCTTATGCCGACCGCGCCTCGATCGGCGACGGGGCCGGGCTGCGCAGTGTGATCGCGCTGTCCGCCCAGCTTCACAAACTCGGGGTCACCGCCTCGCGGCAGGCCGACCAGGCGCGTGTCGAAGCCGACGCCCGCCTCGCCGATCTCGCTTCGGCCGATCGTCGCCACAAGCGCGCCGACGAAGAGCGCCGCGGACTCGCCGGCCGGTTGAACGAGCGCGCGCAGCGCTACGAGCCGCCAGTCACGCGGCCATCTGGCACGGACCTTGAATAGAGCAGTGCAACCCCGGCGAACGGACCCGCGATGCTCTCTTCTTCCACTCCCCTGCTGCTGTCGACCGCGCACATCCTCCCGGGTGTCGCGGGCGGGGACGGCGTGCCGCCGGGCGGCGGGAGCGTGGCGGCGGGCTTCGCCGAGTTGCTCGACGTGCTTACCGCGCAGACGGGTTCGGCCATTGCAGCGCCCGCAAGCGCCGATGCCGGTGCCGGGCCGGCGCCGGAAGCCTTGGCGGCAGCGAGCGGCGGCAAGATTTTGCCGGTAGTGCCGGCTGCCGGCGATGAAGTAGCGGCGGCGCCGCCCCTGACCGACCTGAGCATCGATCTGCCCGCCATCCTCCCCAACGCAACACCGGCCAACGAGGGTGCGGTGCACTCCGGCGGCAAGGACTTGCCGCTCGTGCAACCCCATTCCCGCGGCGCGGCCGAGACGCCCGCCCGGCCGGCCGCCCCGGCGGACCAGGGTTCGGTCGTTCGCAACGCGCAAGCGCGGGACGAGCGTGTGGTTCGTGGGGCGGATGCCGAGGCCTTGCCCATAGCGACTGTCGCGGTCGACCGGATCGTTGCTCGTGAAGAGGACCGCATTGCCGCCCCGGTACTGACCGACGCAACTGCGCGTGAAGCGGCGAGCGCCGGCGGCAAGGCCTTGCCGGTCGACCCGAGCGACCCGGCGCAACCAACAACCACCGCCGTCATGACGCCTTCCACCCCTCGGGACGAGGCTGCGACCACCCGGGAGCCGATTCTGCGCCGCGAGCGCCCTGCCGATCAGCAGGCTCGCGTGAGCGAGCCGACGGTCCGCAATGACGCGTCGGCATCCTCACCGGTGCCGGCTCCCCGCAGCTCCGCGCTGAGCCCCGCGGCTGCGTCGATCATGCCGAAGGTCGCGGCACAACCGGATCCTGTGACCGGCGAGCCGGTCGCAACCCGCGACTCCGCGTACCCTGCTCGCGCGATGATCCGCCATTCCGGCAAGGACTTGCCGCTTGGGCAGGCCGATCCGGAGCAGCCGGCACCCGGTGCCGAGGTTCGCCTCGCGCACCGCGATGACACCGTTGCCACGCAGGACCGCGATCCCGCACCGGCCGTCGCGCTCGCCATGACCGCAAACCTGCGCGTCGCGTCGCTGGACACGGTTGGCGAGGAATCCGCGGACCGATCTGACGCTTCGGCGATCGCTGCTGCTTTCGAACCCGCGAGCCCCGCCCCGCAAGCCCTGTTCCCCAAGACCGAGTCTCAGCCGAAAACGACCATCGGCGAAGCTGCCCACTGGTCTGTCGAGCCGTCGCACCCGAGGCCGCTCGCCGTCGGCATCCAGACGCCGACGATCGCGCCGGCTTCGGCGCTCCAGCAGGGGCCCGTCGGCCCGGCGCGCGACGCGCAGTCGGTCGATGCCCGACCAGCGGTCGCGGTGTCGATTACCGTGGCGGCACCGACCGCCAGCTTCGCGCAAGCGTCTTCGCTCGCCAGTCCGGTACCGCACAGCGTGATCGGCCGCGAAGAGCGCGCCCCGGCCGTCGAGGCATCGGCGCAGCGCCCGGCGGCACCGCATCCGCACGCCCGAGCCGCCGCGGCCGCTTCCGAACCTTTCCGTCAGGCCGCAAAGCCCGCCCCCGATGCGCAGGGCGCGGCGATCCGGTCGCCGCTGCCCGCCATGGCCGGACCGGTAGCCAAGGTAGCGGGTACCGAACCGGTCGCGGCAGCGCGCCCGAGGGCCGTTCGCGCGGCCGACCTGCCCCGGATTGAGACCCCGCTCCCGCAGCACGCCAGCGCGTCGCCGGTGGCCCAGCCCGATCAGCCGGTCGTGACCGTCGCCGGGCCGGCCCCGTTCGCGTCCGCCTCGACGCCTTCGTCGATCGAGATCGATGTCGCGCTCGACCGGCTGGTCGCCGCGCGCGAGGCGCTGGCGCCGGCCGAGGCCTCGCTGGCGATCGATCACGCCGAGTTCGGCGAAGTCTCGATCCGCTTCGAGCAGGCGCCCGACGGCCGGCTCTCGGCCGAACTGGCCGCCGCCGATCCCGAGCTGCAGCGCGCGGTGAACGCCGCGGTCGCCGCCGACCGCAATCCTGCGTCGGACGGTGACGGCAACCGCTCGGCCCAGCAGGCCGGTCATCGCTCCGCAACCACCGGCGGCGACGCTGCAATGGGCGAGCGCAGCCAGCCCGGCAACGAGCGCGACATGCCCCAGCGGCGCGCGCCGAGCCGTCCGCAGGCCCGCCAAGCGGCCACCGATCAACGCCCGGGCGTGTTTGCCTGAGCCAAACCCAAACCCTGATTTTCGAGGAAAGACATGAGCAAGAAGGATACCGGTGAAAAGCCGAAGAAGGGGAAGCGGCTGATGCTCAAGCTCCTCGTCGGCATCGTGCTCGTCGGCGCGGGCGGCGGCGGCGCGTATGCGCTGCTCGCGAGCGGCCTGGTCGGCGAAGCGCACGCCAAGGAAGAAGACCGGCCCAAGCTCGTCCGCAAGGGCGACGAGGACCCCTATGCCCCGCCGGCGGGCAAGGGCGAGGAAGAAGGGGGCGAGACGGTCCACGGCGAGGGCGGCAGCGAGTACCGCATCGCCTACTACAGCTTCCCCGAGGACTTCACCTCGAACCTGCGCAACTCCGAAGGCATGGTGCAGCTGAGCCTCGCCGCCTCGACGCGCTACGACGGGCGCGTGCTGATGTGGCTCGACGAGCACCAGCTGGCGGTCCGCTCGCGGCTGCTGGTCGAGATCGCCGATACCGACGAGGCTGACGTGCTATCGCCCGAGGGCAAGCAGCAACTGCAGAAGCGCCTGACCGGCGCGATCAACGACGTGCTCGAGACCAACGAGGGTTTCGGCGGCGTCGACAACGTGCATTTCCGCTCGTTCATCGTCCAGTGAAGCCGCAACGGCCGCCACGCGCCGCGGGCCTCGCCGCGAGCCACGCCGACGCGCTGTTCCGCGCGCGCGCTCGGCCCGGCATTGGCGGCGTTCGGTGGCGGCAAGGCGCCGGAAGTCAACGTAACCGGCGTCGAGCGCCACAGCGGCGCCGAGCTGGCGGGCGAGCTCGTCCGGCTCGGCGCGAACGCACTGCTCGGCTCGGGCAAGCACCGGCTGCTCGTCGCGATCGACGGCGCAGCGCTGCTCTCGCAGCTGGACCGCGCATTCGGCGGCACCGGCGAGATCGGCAACAAGCTGCCCGGCGCCCTGCCGCTTTCGGCCGACTTGCTCGCCCAGCGGGTCGAGCAGGCGATCGCCGAATTGCTGACCCAGCTCATCGAGCTGCCCCACCCGTTCGAGGCGACCGAGCGCGACGGCGCGTACGCCACGCTCGCGCCGTTCCGCAAGGGCGACACGCTGGCGGTGCTGTCGCTCGAGGTGATCGAGCGCGGCGGCAAGCCGATGAAGCTCGTGCTTGCGACCAAGGCCGAGGCGCTCGCCGCGCTGCTGCCACCGACCGAGGCGCGCAAGCGCGTGCCCGAGCGCACGGTAGCGGGTCCACCAGACGAGCCGTTCGGCGAGATCGCGCTCACGCTCGAGGCGGTGCTCAGCGAGATGCGCATCCCGCTGAGCCGCGTAGCAGCGCTCGAGCCGGGCCAGACGCTCGCCATCCCGGTCGCCCGGGCCATCCCGCTGCGCATCGGCGGCAAGGTCGTCGCGCGCGGCACCGTGGGCGAGCTCGAGGACCGCGTCGCCCTGCAGATCACCCATTCCGCCCATTCGCGAAAGGACTTCCAGTGAATCTCTCCAACCCGGCCTTCGGCCTGATCCAGGACATCGACGTGCGTCTCACGGTCGAGCTCGGACGGACCGACATGCACCTGCGCGACGTGCTTGCGCTCGCCGAGGAAAGCGTCGTCATGCTCGACCGCCTGATCGACGAGCCGCTCGACGTGAAGGTCAACGGCAAGCTGATCGCGCGCGGCGAGGTGGTGGCCGAAGGCAACCGCTTCGGACTGCGCATACTCGAGCTGGTCGGCGCCGAGCATCCGGCGCGCCGCAGCGCGGCGGGCGGCGACGCTCCGCTCATGGCGGTCAACGCCTGATGCTGTGGTACATCCTCAAGCTGATCCTGCTGCTGCCGCTGATCGGCGGCATGATCTGGGGCAGCCTCAAGCTGGCCAAGCACATGCAGGGCAAGCTCGGTACAGCCCCGGGCGGGACGCGCGCGATCCGCATCGTCGAGACGACGATGCTCTCGCCGACGATGCGCCTGGCGGTGATCGAGTTCCACGGGCGCGAGATCCTCGTCTCGACCTCGCGCAACGGCCTGACCCGGCTGGCCGAAGCTCCGGCCCGTCCCGCACCAGCCGCTCTTCCGGCCCAGGCCGAGGAAACCCTTTAGCATGAAACGTCTGTTTTCGCTCGGCGCCGCGCTGGCGCTGCTCCCCAAGGCTGCGTTCGCGCAGGCCGCCGCCGCGACCACGGCTGCCGCCACCGAGCCCGCCGTCTCGGGCGCGCTCGACCGCGCGTTCAGCACGATGTCGGGCGCCGGCGGCGAGCCGCTGAGCCTGTCGCTGCAGCTGCTGCTGATCATGGGGCTGCTGACGATCCTCCCGGCGCTGGTGCTGATGATGACCAGCTTCACCCGGATCATCGT
>DATDLP010000358.1:0-3405 GCA_036519255.1 Croceibacterium sp. | reverse complement strand
GTCGCTGGCGATGGTCCTGGCCCAGGTCGACAGCTTTGGCTCGACCCTGCTCGTCGTCCTGCTTCGATCCGTGCCAGTGCTGCTCACGCTCGCCATCCTGCTGTTTCCCGATGGGCGTTTCAACAGCCGCTGGCACTGGCTCGCGCTGCTGAGCGCTGCAGCGGATTCGGCCTGGCGCCTGTTCCTTTTCTTCCAGCCGGCCGATCGGGTCTTCTACTTCCAGCTCGGCAATCTGCCGATCGTCAGCATACTTGCCGTCGTCGCCAGCGTTTCGCTGCTGGTTGCGGTCCTTGTGCAGCATCGCCGCACGCCTCCTGGCGTAGCCCGCCAGCAGGGCAAGTTCGTCCTGTTCGGCATCGTGGCCATGTGCCTGTTCGAATTGCTGGCAATGGGGATTCTGCAAATCGAACGGGCTTCTTCGGATGAAGTCAGGATGTGGGCCACTCTGGCGAAGCACTTCTCGTGGGCATTGGCGTCGCTCGCGATGCCGGCGGGACTGCTCGCCTCGATCCTGCGCTATCGCCTCTACGACGCCGAGAGCGCGATCAGTCACTCGGTGGTCTACGGCGCGCTGACGCTGTTCCTGCTGGCGATCTTCGCCGGGTCGGAGAAGGTCATCGAGGTGCTCGGCGAGGAGTACTTCGGGCACGAGCTCGGCGCGCTGGCCGGAGGGCTCGGCGCGGCGGTCGCGGCGGTGATGATCGCGCCGCTGCACCACCGCATCAGCCACTGGGCCGAGAAGCGCTTCCAAGGCCATCTGATCGGCCTCAACAAGGAGCTGCCGCTGCTCGTCGGCGACATGCGCGAGACCTCGACCGCGAGCGAGGTTGCCGAGGCGTCGCTGCTTCGCGTCTCGCGCGGTGTGCGCGCAGTTCGCGGGGCCGTGATCGTCGACGACGTGCCGCTCGGCGCATTGCACGTCGAGGATGCCGACCTCGCGGCCTGGCTGGCAACACGACCGTTACCCGCGAAGGGACTGCTCGACATCGATCCCGAGGATCGCCTGTTCCCGGTCCGCCTGCCGCTCGATGCCGACGGCGTCGGCCGCGCCGGCTGGCTGCTGCTCGGCCCGCGGCCCGACGGCAGCCTGTTCGGCAAGGACGAGCGCGAGGTGCTCGTCGCGCTGGCCGATTCGCTCGCCCGCGCGCTCTCGATTGCGGGCAAGCGTGAGCAGCGCGAGGCCGCGCACCGCGTCGAGCTCGAATTGATCTGGCGGCGCATCGGTGAGATCGAGACCGGGGTCGCCGGCAAGGCCACGCCGGCGAAAGCCAAGCCACGCCGCGCGCGGGCCGCGCGTTCGCTGTCCGCCTAACCTGCGCAATTCCCGGGCCTCTGGCGCGACCGCACGCTGCGGCCGCTGCACGGAGACGGCTTGGCTCTACCTCGCGCCTCGCCCGCGATGAGGCCCTTCCTCGGGGAAATCTCCGATGGTGCCGCGCCACCGCCTGTCGCATCGTCATACGGATGAAGACTGCAACCCTGTTCGCAGCAACCTGTCTCGCCACGCTGTTCGTGGCAGGCGCGGCCGAGGCACAGCCCGTGCCCCGCGGCGACCGACCCGTTCTCCAGGTCCTCTCGGCGTTGGCGCCGGGGGAATACGTCTGGGCGCCCGAGCTGAGCCCCGAGGGACCCGCGCTGCTGGTGGTCAACCTCGCGACCCAGCGCGCCGTGCTGTTCCGCAACGGTGTGCCGATCGCCGCGACCACCGTGTCGACCGGCAAGGAGGGCCACGAGACCCCGACCGGGGTGTTCACCATCCTGCAGAAGCGCCGCGAGCACTATTCCAACCTCTACAACAACGCGCCGATGCCCAACATGCAGCGACTGACGTGGGACGGCATCGCGCTCCACGCCGGCAAGCTGCCCGGCTACCCGGCGTCGCACGGCTGCGTGCGGCTGCCGATGGAATTCTCCCGGCGGCTGTTCGAGGTCACCGAGCTCGGCATGACGGTGGTGATCACCAGCATCCCGGCGGCGCCGCAGAATGCGGCTGCGCCCGAGGTGGCGGTTTCGGCCACTGTCACCGGCCAGCGCGCGCTCGAGACCGCGCCGTTCGAATGGCATCCAGAGCGGGCCGGCGACGGAATCGTCTCGGTGATCGTCAGCGCAGCCGACCAGCGCGCGGTCGTGCTGCGCGACGGGGTCGAGATCGGCTCGGCCCCGGTGCGGGTCGACGGGCCGGTCGGGGGCGGGATGGCCTACGTGCTGCGCGCCTCGGACGAGACCGGGCGGCACTGGCTCCGGCTGAGCTTCGCCGGCCTGGGCGCGGGCATGGAGGTCCCCGCGGGCGAGGGCCAGCGGTTCGACGCGCCTTCAGGCTTCCGCAGCCTGCTGAGCGACGTGCTCAAGCCCGGCAGCGCGGTGATCGTCACTCCCGAGTCGCTCGGCGCCGGGAGCCCCGGCCTGCCGCTGACCGTGATCGGCAACGAGGACAGTTGACGCCGGGCGCGCATTGGCCGCTAAGCCCGGGCCGATGCCGAGCGAAACCGCCTACGCCAAGATCAACCTCGCGCTGCACGTCCGCCGCCGGCGCGACGACGGGTACCACGAGCTCGAGACGCTGTTCGCGTTTGTCGACGCCGGCGACCGTCTGAGCGCGCAATCCGCGGCCTGCGACGAGCTCAGAGTGGTTGGAGAATTCGCCAGCCAACTCACTGACCCGTTTGGTAATATCGTCGCCAAGGCACTCGCGGCGCTGCCGCGTCCCGACGGTCTCGCGATCACCCTCGACAAGGCGCTGCCCGTAGCCGCCGGGCTCGGCGGCGGCTCGGCCGACGCCGGCGCGGTGTTCCGGCTGGTGCGCGAACGGCACGGCTTGCCCGACGACTGGCGTGCCCGCGCCGCGCGGCTTGGCGCCGACGTGCCGGCCTGCGTCGGAAGCGTGACCTGCGTCGGGCGGGGCACCGGCACCGAGCTCGCGCCGGTCGCAAACGATCTCGCCGGAACTGCGGTGCTGCTGGTCAACCCGCGCGTGCCGCTCGCCACGGGCCCGGTGTTCGCCGCGTGGGACGCGGTCGATCGCGGACCGCTGCCCGAAGGCCCCGCTTCGGCGATCGCGCGCGCCGGGCGCAACGACCTCGAGGCGCCCGCGATCGCGTTGTGCCCGCCGATCGCCGTGGTGCTCGCGGCGTTGCGCGCCACCAACCCCGATCTGGTGCGCATGAGCGGATCGGGCGCGACCTGCTTCGCGCTCTTCCGGCGTCATGACGTCATGCGCAAGGCCGCGGGAACGCTGGCTTCGGCGCATCCGGAGTGGTGGCAGCTGCAGGGCGAGTTGAGATGAGGCCTGAAGCCGAAGCTTTCCGCGTGGTCGGCGAGCCGCGCTTCGGCGGGATCGTGATCGTGTCCGATCACGCCTCTAACCGCGTGCCTGCCGACGTCGACCTCGGCATCGACCCCGCGCTG
>DATDLP010000357.1:0-10450 GCA_036519255.1 Croceibacterium sp. | reverse complement strand
GTGGGCGCAGCCGCGCGGCGACGAGTGGTACGCCTGGGCGCTGCGCGCGAGCACAACCACGCGCATGTCGCCCGACGAGATCCACGAGATGGGCCTGACCCAGCTCGACGAGATCCACGGGCGGATGGACCCGATCCTGCGCGGGATCGGCTACACCTCGGGCTCGGTCGGCGACCGCATGACTGCGCTCGGCCAGGACCCGCGCTTCAAGTTCGCCGAGGGCGATCCGGGCCGCGCCGAGATCATGCAGTTCATCCAGGATCGCATCGCCTGGATCCGCGCGCAGATGCCACGCGCGTTCGAGACGATAGTCCCTGCCCCGCTCGAAGTCCGCCGCCTGCCGCTGTCGGAAGAGCCGGGCGCGCCGACCGCCTACGGCGGCGCCGGATCGAAGGACGGCACGATCCCGGGCAAGATGTGGATCAACCTCCGGACCACCGACCTGCACCGCAAATACGACGTGCCGACGCTGGTCCACCACGAAACGATCCCTGGCCACGTGTGGGAAGGCGAATACTCGAACCGCCTGCCGCTGATCCGCTCGCTGCTCGCATTCAACGCGTTCTCCGAAGGCTGGGCGCTTTACGCCGAGCAACTGGCCGACGAGCTCGGCGCCTACGAGGAGAATCCCGCCTGGCGGCTCGGCTACCTGCAGGACCAGGCGTTCCGCGCATGCCGGCTGGTCGTCGATACCGGGCTGCACTACAAGCGCTGGGGCCGCGAGCAGGCGATCGATTTCTTCATGACCCGCAACGGCAACAAGCGCGAGCAGGTCGAGAGCGAGGTCGACCGCTACTGCTCATGGCCGGGCCAGGCCTGCGGCTACAAAGTCGGGCACAGCGAGATCGTCCGCCAGCGCAGCCGCGCACAAGCCGCGCTCGACGCGAGCTACGACCTGCGCGCGTTCAACGACGCCGTGGTCAAAGGCGGCAACGCGCCGCTCGACGTGCTGGCGAAGAACGTCGACCGTTACATCGTGAGCGCGCGCGGCTAACGCGCGAGCCGCGCACCGTTGACGTCGACCGGCGAAAGCGCCTTGAGCTCGGTCAGCCCGTTGGCGCTGAGCTCGGCCCAGCGACGGAACAGCTGGTCGAAGTCCGCTCGGTTCGAAGCCGAGTTGCGAATCCACGGGCCGTTGTCGCCGGCGATACGCCGCTCGATGGCGCGCCCGAGCAGCGCGTTGGTGACCGAGTCGCGGACTTCGATCACCAGCGTGGCGGCTCCGGCTTCCTCCGAGTAAGTGCGGCTGCGCGCCGACGACGCGACGTCGGGCGCGACCACGTCGATGTCGACCACTCCGGAGCGGATTCGCACGACATCCGGCCCCGGTGCGGTCGCGAGCTGGAAGCCGGCCTTGGTGTATGCCTCGGCGAAATAGCTGTCGAACTGCTTCTGCCCCTGCGTGAGCGCCCTGGTCACGTCGCGCTCGGTCGCCTGGCCGCCCAATGACATGCTGTCGCGGCGCTGGTCGCGCAGCCAGTTCTTCTTCATCGCCATCTCGCTCGGATCGAGCAGCACCTGGGTGTACGGCCGGAAGTCGGCTTCGGGCGCGAGATAGACGAGCTCGATCTTGTCCGACTTGACCCGGACCAAGCCCTCCCAGTTGTCCTCCGTGGCCTGCCCGAGCAGCGGGGCGGCGGAAGCGAGCAGCACGCCCGCGAGGATTGCTTTCACGTTCCAGGCCATCGGAGTTCTCCTATCCTGCGGGAACTATCCACCGGCAGCGCGCACGGACCATCCGGGAAAACCCGCATCCGGGTAGGGGGTACGCACGGGCGGCCGCGAACCCCGGGCCGCGGATCAGCGGGCTGCCAGGGTCTTTCGCGCGATGATCATCGCCCCGACGACACATCCGCCGAGCAACGCACCCTCGAGCGCGCTGGTGACGACCAGGCTGACCGGGCCGAGGCTGCCTTCTCCGAGCAGTTGGCCGATCGGATCGAGCCGCAGCCGCGAGTTCGGGAAGCTGCGCGCGAGCAGGTCGAGGCTGCCGGCCATCAGCCGGCCACCGAGCAGCGCAATGCCCGCGCCTGCCGCTGCCCCTGCGAGCGCGGCCATGCTTGCGCCGAGCCGCAGCGA
Source organism: Croceibacterium sp. (assembly GCA_036519255.1). GTDB lineage: Bacteria > Pseudomonadota > Alphaproteobacteria > Sphingomonadales > Sphingomonadaceae > Croceibacterium_A. Next base: position 8,371 of record DATDLP010000357.1, on the reverse strand, counting down.
ACGCGGTCCCGTGCCGGCCCCCGCGAGCCAGGCGGCGAGCCCGACAGCGCCGCCGAGCACCGTGCCTTCCGCCGCCCCGGTCATGTCGCGCGGCGCAGCGCCGAACAACAGGTTGAACGCGTCGAGCCCGAGCAGCTTGACCACGGCCCCCATCAGCAGCCCGCCCGCCGCGCCGCCGAGCACGCTGTGGTACCACGCCGGCCGCGCGGCGAAGCCCGCCGCGGCAATGCCGAACCCCACGCCTGCCCCGCCCGCCATGCCGACCAGCAGCGAGAGCGCGGCCACCACCAGCAGCACCGAGAGCGCGCCGACTCCCGGCTGCAGCGGCTGCGAGGCGCCGGCAAAGCCGTAAAGCAACCCGCCCATCGCGCCCGCCACGCCGCCGCCTGCCGTCGCGGCCACGCCCAGCGCGAAGAACCGCTGCCACGGACCGAGCGGCGCCCGGTCCGGACCCGCGGGGCTCGCCGGCTCAACAGTGGGTTCGCCGGCGATCTCGACCTGAGCGAGGAAGCGGTAGCCGTGCTTGGGCACGGTCTCGATGAAGCGCGGGTTGGCTGCGTCGTCGCCGAGCTGGCGGCGCAGCGTCCTGATGCACTGGGTCAGCGCCTCGTCCGTCACCGGGACTCCGCGCCATACCTGCTCGAGAAAGCGGTCCTTCGACACCAGCCGCCCCTGCTCGGCGGCCAGCAGCACCAGCGCGTCGAGATAGCGTGCGTTGAGCTCGACCGGCGCGCCGGCGCGGCTCAGTCGCCGGTCGCCCGGGTCCAGCTCGAACTCTGCGAAGCGGTAGCGTCCTGCCATCCCAGGCGGTTGCTAGGCGCAAGCGCGCCCGCTCGCCAAGCCCCATCTTTCGCCGCACCCGCGCGGTCCTTCGAGACACCGTCTCGAAGGACCCGGCAGACCTACGCCGTATCCCCCGCGACGTCGGGCTTCGGCGGCGTCTCGCCGAACAGTCCGCGGTACAGCGCCCCGCCGATCGCGCCGCCGACCAGCGGCGCGATCCAGAACAGCCACAGCTGCTGCAGCGCGAGACCGCCGACGATCAGTGCCGGCCCGGTGCTGCGCGCCGGGTTGACCGAGGTGTTGGTCACCGGGATGCTGATCAGGTGGATCAGCGTGAGCGCGAGCCCGATCGCGATCGGCGCGAAGCCGGCTGGCGCGCGGCCGTCGGTCGAGCCGAGGATCACCACGAGGAACCCGGCGGTCAGCACGATCTCGATCACCAGCGCCGCGTGCATCGAGTAGCCGCCTGGCGAACCCTCGCCGAAGCCGTTCTGCGCGAGGCCGTTGACCGCCAGGTCGTAGGCCTCGTTGCCGCTGGCGACGATGAACAGCAGCCCCGCCGCGAGGAACGCGCCGACCACCTGTGCCACGACGTAGGACGGGATCTCCTTCGCCGGGAACCGCCCCCCGGCCCACAGCCCGAGCGTGACCGCGGGATTGAGGTGGCAGCCCGAGACGTGCCCGATCGCGTAGGCCATCGTCAGCACGGTGAGCCCGAACGCGAGCGACACCCCGAGCAGCCCGATGCCGACCTCGGGGAACGCCGCCGCGAGCACCGCGCTGCCGCACCCGCCGAACACGAGCCAGAACGTACCGATCGCTTCCGCCGCCAGGCGCCTGCCGAGTTGCATCGCTTCCTCTCCTCGCTGGCGGGCGGGACGCCCGCTTTCGGGGACAAGCTATGTCATGCGTCGGGCGCGCTCGATCCGGGGTTCACCCGAGGAACCCGCGAGGGGTCAGACGCTCGAGCCCGAGACGCTCACCTGCAGGAACTGCGGCTTGCTCTGCGGCGCGCCCGCGGCCAGCGCGAGCGGGTAGTGGCCCGGCGGCAGCGCGGCGAGCGGCATGCCCGCCGCGGCCAGCGCATAAGGCGAGACGCGGTGCCGCGTGCACAGCCCGCCTGCTCCGTCGCTGACCAGCGGGGTCTCGAACTCGATCCCCACCGTCGCCTCGTCGCTGCGGCTGACCACGCCGACCGCGAGCTGGCCTTCGCCGAGGTCGAGCACCAGCCCGGTGCCGATCGGCACCCCGAGCAGCCCTTCGACCATCGCCCCGGTCTTCGACAGGTTGCGCATCACGCCTTCGTAGCGGTGATCGTCGTGGATCACGCCCACCCGGCGGAACACCGAGCGTCGGTCGGGCCGGTGCTTCTCGGGCCCGCTCGGCTCGATCCGCATCTCGCCGCTTTCCATCCGCTCGGAAATCTCCGGCGCCGGCAGCGCCTTCGAGTAGATCCACCCCTGGATGTACTTGGCGCCCTTCTCGCAAACGAGGTTGAACTGGTCGAACGCCTCGACCCCCTCGACCGTGGTCTCCATCCCGAGCGCATCGCTGAGTCCGATGATCGCGGTGATGATCTTGGCGCTGTTCTGGTCCTGCTGGGTGCACGAATCGACGAAGCTCTTGTCGACCTTCAGCTTGTCGAACGGCGCCGAGCGCAGATAGCTGAGCGACGAGTAGCCGGTGCCGAAGTCGTCGAGCGCGAGCCGCACGCCGAGCTCCTTGAGCGCGGTGAAGGTTTTATCGGTCGCCTCGCTGTCGCCCATGAACACGCTCTCGGTCAGCTCGAGCTCGAGCCGGTCGGGCGACAGCCCCGATGAGGCGAGGACGTTGGTCACCACGCTCAGAAACCCGGTGTTCTTGAACTGCATCGCCGAGACGTTGACCGCCACGCGCACGGTCTCGGGCCACCTGGCCGCGTCCTCGCACGCGCGGCGCAGCGCCCACTCGCCGAGCTGGTTGATCAGGTTCGATTCCTCGGCCGCGGGGATGAAGATTCCCGGCGAGACGGGTCCGCGCTCGGGGTGCTCCCAACGCATCAGCGCCTCGAACCCGACCACGATGTGATCCCGGGTCCGCACCACCGGCTGGTAGTGCAGCTGCAACTGCTCGGCCGCGAGCGCCTCGCGCAAGTCGTCGAGCAGCAGCCGGCGCTCCTCCTCCTCGTCCTTGAGGTCCGAGGAGTAGAACCGGAACGCCCCGCGCCCGCCGTTCTTCGCGGCGTAGAGCGCCAGGTCCGAGGCGCGCACGATCTCGTCCTTGTCGATCCCATCGTAGGGCGCGATCGCGACGCCGACGCTGGTGCCGATGATCGCGCGCTTGCCGTCGATCGGATATGGCTGCGAGACGATCTGGATGATCTTGTCGGCCAGCTCGCCGAGCTTGCCGCGGTCGTCGAGGTCGGGGAGGATCACCTGGAACTCGTCGCCGCCGAGCCGGCCGATCTCGCCGCGGTCGCCGATGATGTTGCGCAGCCGCTCGGCGACCTGGCGCAGCAGCTCGTCGCCCGCCGGGTGGCCCATGGTGTCGTTGACGTACTTGAACCGGTCGAGGTCGAGCATCATCAGCGCGCAGGCGCGGCGCGACTGCTTGAACGCCGAGAGGATCGAATCGAGCCGCCGGTTCATGCGGTGGCGGTTGGCCAGCCCGGTCAGCGCGTCGTACTCGGCCATGCGCGAATCGAGCAGCTTGCGCTCGTAATCGACCGTCACGTCCTTGGCGCTGCCGCGGTAGCCGAGGAACTTGCCGCCCTCGCCGAACTTCGGGTGGCCCGAGATCGCCCACCAGGTCTGGCGATCGTCGGTGCGCGGGCGGCCGAGCATCACCCGCACGGTCAGATCGTTGATCTTGCTGCGCGCGTTGAGCTGGAAGTTGAGCGGCCGGTCGCTGCGCTCGTCGGGATTGTCGGGATCGGTCTCGACCAGCGCGACCAGCGGCTGCGACAACATCGCGGCGCCCGCCTGGCCCAGTTTGGTCACCGCATCCTGCGACAGGTAGATCAGCCGGCCTTGCGCGTCGGTCGCCCAGATCCAGCCGATCCCGGCCTGCTCGAAGTCGTCGAGGATCTGCAGCCGCTGCGCGGAGTCGTCGGCAGCGACGACCGCGGCCTCGGCCGGGCCGGTGTCGTCCGCGGCCGCGCTCGATCCGCCGCCGGTCAGCCCTCTGAGGATCCTGCTTACTGCCATCTATCGCCTGCTGTCGCGCGCGCGCCGCTCCACGGAGGGCCTCTGTGCCGCAGCTTGGTTTAATTACCGCTAACGCTGCACTCGGGGCAAGCAGCTCCTCCCAGGGCGGCGCGGGCCGGTCAGTGCTTGCCGAACAGCTTGCCCGCGAGCCCGGCGAGGTCGTCGAGCGGATTGCCGTCGCCATCCTGGTCGAGCATCGTCGCGAACCGCCCGAGCGAGCCTTCGCCGCCGATGTGCTCGACGATCTGCCCGATCACGCCCGCATCGAGCCCGGTCGCCGCGGCGGCCTGCGAGACCGTGTCCCCCGGCTGCTGGTGCGCCGCACCGAGCGCGGCAACCGCCTTCTCGGCCAGCTTCGCGTCAATGCCGACCTTGGCGGCGAGATTGGCGATCTCGGGGTGGTCGCTCACTTTGCCGAGGATATCGTCGAACAGGCCCATGCAATGCCTCCTTGCCAATGCTGCTCCCGGGGCGGGAGTGTGGCGGAAATCGCGACGAGCGCAAGGGCGGGTCAGGTCGAGGGCACCGTGGTCGCGCGTTCGCAGCTGAGTGCGATTTGGCCGGCCCTGGCGCGAATGGTCCCCAATGTTCGCACTGGCCATGGCGGCCAATCCGACGGCGCGCCGGTGGCGCGTCGAGCAGCGCCGGGAAGCTCTCGCGCGCCGCGCGACGGCTTTGAACGTGTCGGTAGCAGCAACGCAGTTGTCGTGTTCCTCGAGCGTCAGATCGCGTGTTCTGCGTCGTGCCATGATGCCTTGCTCCCTTTCGAGTCGCAAAAAGGGAGCGGAGCAAGCGAAATCCTACATTGGAAGTTCTTTTTTTGTTCCCGCGTAAGCGAGCCACTGGCACCGGCACCTTCGCTCGCAGAGCGTTCCGGAGGACCTCGCTCGGACAGCCCGACGATGAACGTTGGGCCGGCGGATTTCCCGCCAGGCTCAGGCGGCGATCTCCGGGCTGGGTTCGGCCGCCATTCGCGCGAAAGCGGTCTCCTCCGCCTCGGCCGCGCGCCGTTCGTCGCGCAGGCTCTCGTTTTTCGCGCGTTCGGCGAGAGTGCGTTGCGCCTGAGCGGCGAGGCCGCGCCACGTCTTCTCGGAGCGCAGGGCCCGCTCGCGCACGTTCGCGAGAGCGGCCGTGCTTGCCTCGGCCGCCGACTGGTCGGCGCGTTCGGTGTAAAATTCGAAGGTTTGCAGCGAGGCCATGAGATTCCTCCGATTGGGGGGGTGTGAGTCCCCTCCCGTGCACGGGAGGGGGACCGGATCAGGCGTTCGCCAGGTTGACCGCGCTGGCCTTGCCGTCGCGGCCCTGCTCGACGTCGAAGCTCAGCCGCTGGTCCTTGTTCAGCGTCTGCAGCCCCGCCGCCTGGACGGCGGAGATGTGCACGAAGCTGTCGGAGCCGCCGTCGTCGGGCTGGATGAAGCCGAATCCCTTGTCGGTGTTGAAGAACTTTACGATACCGGTTTTTGTCATGATGTTTCCTTTCCGGAAAAGAAGTGCCTGCCCGGGCGCGAATATGCGTCCAGATCGTGCGTCAGATCGTCAGATGAATGAAAGTCGTTTTCCGGTTTCCGCCTGGGACACAAGGCCGCGCGGCCGAGCACGGAATTTCGAAGTCCGTCGCACATTTCGACGTTAGCGGCGCACATATAGGGTGCAATCCGCGTTTTACCTAATTATTATTATTGCGGGCTATTTTGGCCGGCCGCTCCTATATCGTGCGCCGGGCATTCGGCCCGACAAGGAAGCAGCCATGGCCAAGAGCCAGAAACGATCGAACCGCGAAGTGCGCAAGCCGAAGGCCGACAAGGGGCCGAAGAAGAACGCCAGCCAGCCGAGCCTCAAGCCCAACGGGATCGGCACCGTGGAGACGATCAAGACCCGCTGACGCGGCGCGCCTTGTGGGGGCGCGAAGGCCAGGCCGGTGATGACGGTGGCGCTGCTCTCAACTCCCGCTGCCGAGGGGGTGGATCGCCAGCGGAGTGCCATGATTGTCTCACGCAAAGGCGCGAAGACGCAAAGAGGTTGCGAATGCGGCGAAGCCGCTCTGCCAACTGCAACGTCGCGTCAGTGGGCTGCACCCCTAGGATGAGACGATAAAATTAGGGACAGCCCTTTTGAGAGGGTTCTATGTCCAAACTGAACCGCACCCCCTCACGTGAGACACGCAAATTAGGGACAGCGGAGGGCTGCCATCGCCCCACGTCGCTGCACAGCAATCGCGAGCACTTTTCCTCTACTCGTCACGCCACCGGCGCCCTCACCCGTTCGCGCCGCACCCCGAGCCCGATGATCCGCCCCGGGATGCGACGCAGCAGCGGCCAGCGGTCGAGCTGGCGCACCAGCCACGGCGCTCCTGTGATCTCGCGCCCCGAGAGCACCGCGCCGATCACGGTGTCCTGCGCGAGCTTCTGCCCGGCCTGGATCACCCGCGTCGGGAACAGCCGCCGGGCCTGGACGCGATGCAGCAGTGGATCGGGATTCTCGCCGCGCGCGAGCGGGGCGGCGAGCAGGTTGGCCGCGGCGACCGCGTCCTGGATCGCGAGGTTGATGCCGATCCCGCCGATCGGGCTCATCGCGTGCGCCGCGTCGCCGATCGCCAGCAGGCCTGGGCGATGCCAGGTGTCGAGCTGGTCGAGCTCGACCGACAGCAGGTGCAGTTCGTCCTCGCGCTCGAGCCCGCCGGCGCCGCCGAGCTCGAGGTCGGGGAACATCGCCTGCATCTGCTGGCGGATCCAGCCGACCCCGCGCGCCTTGACCTCCGCCGCCTGGCCCTTGGGGATCAGGAACGCGGCCTGCCAGTAGGTGCGGCGGTCGATCAGCACCGCCATGCGCCCGGTCTCGACCGCGCCGCGCAGCTTCTCGCCCGCGTTGTCGGCCTTGGGCAGGCGGAACCACAGCACGTCCATCGGCGCGCCGAGCCGGGTCACGGGCAGCAGGCCGAGCCGGCGCACGAGCGAGTCGCGGCCGTCGGTCATCAGCACGAGCTTGCCGGCGGGAATCTCGCGCCCGTCGGCGAGGCGCACGCCGCTGGCGCGCCCGCCGTGCTCGAGCAGCCCGGCGACCTCCGCCTCGAGCTCGAGCGCGAAGCCGGGGAACGCCGCGGCCTCGCTACGCAGGAAGTCGAGGAACTCCCACTGCGGCATCATCGCGATGAACGGCGCGGGCGTGCGCAAATGCGTCAGGTCGCCGATCGTGTAATCGCGCCCGCCAATGCGGATCTGCGCGCTGTGCACCCTGTCGTGCGGCCGCGCGAGGAAGCGGCCGAGCAGGCCGAGCTGGTCGAGCACCTCCATCGTCGAGGGGTGGACCGTGTCGCCGCGGAAATCGCGGAAGAAGTCGGCGTGCTTCTCGAGCACCCGCACGCTCACCCCGGCGCGTGCGAACAGCAGTCCGGCCATCATCCCGGCGGGTCCGCCCCCAACGATTACAATCTCAACCGTTGCGGTTGTCATGCCTGCTCTGACATAGACCTGAAATGCACGGCGAAACCATCTCCCACACCATGTCCGACGCGCTGGTGATACTCGGCGCTGCCGGGATCGTCATCCCGCTGTTCGCGCGCTTCCGCATCACCCCGGTGATCGGGTTCATCCTGGTCGGGGTGCTGGTCGGCCCGTACGGGCTCGGCCGGCTGGTCGGCGAGCACGACTGGCTGTTCTACATGACGATCAGCGACCCCGAGGGGCTCGAGCCGTTCGCCGAGTTCGGCATCGTGCTGCTGCTGTTCACGATCGGGCTCGAGCTGTCGTTCAACCGGCTGTGGGCGATGCGCCGGCAGGTGTTCGGCCTCGGCGCGCTCGAGCTGCTGCTCGGCGCCGGGCTGCTGGCAAGCGGGCTGATGCTGGTCGGCGAGTACTGGTCGGGGGCGCTGGCGATCGGCCTCGCGCTCGCGCTGAGCTCGACCGCGCTGGTGCTGCCGATCTCGGGCACCCAGACCCCTGTCGGCAAGGCGGCGCTGGCGATGCTGCTGTTCGAGGACATCGCCATCGTGCCGATCATCTTCATGCTCGGCGCGCTGGCTCCGCACGCCGGCGCGGACGGGCTCGAGGGCCTGTTCGACACGCTGTGGATGGGCGCGCTGGTGGTGCTGGCGATGATGGTGCTCGGGCGCATCGCGCTGCCGCGGCTGTTCGCGCTGGCCGCGCGCGCCAAGAGCCCCGAGCTGTTCCTCTCGGCCTCGCTGCTGGTGGTGATCGGCGCCAGCCTCGCGACCACCGCGGTCGGCCTGTCGCCGATCGTCGGCGCGCTGATCGCCGGGCTGCTGATCGCCGAGACCGAGTACCATACCGAGGTCGAGGGGATCATGGAGCCGTTCAAGGGCCTCGCGCTCGGGGTGTTCCTGATCACCGTCGGCATGGGCGTCGACCTGCTGACGATCTGGCGCAACCTGGCCGAGATCCTGCTCG
>DATDLP010000356.1:0-5450 GCA_036519255.1 Croceibacterium sp. | reverse complement strand
AGCTTGCGTTCCGACATCCGCCTGCAAGCTATCGGCGCGCGGCGGAAATGCAATCGGCCGGTGTCGAGGCGGAACCGCGGCGCTGGCACCGGGCCCCGTCCCATGGCATCACGCTGCCGGACCGCGACGGGGGATCGCCTTGGGCCTTGTGCGTACCGGATGCCTGCTTGCGGCAACGCTGCTGGCCGCGTGCCAGCCTGCCGGGCCCGACCGCGGAGAGGATCGCGCCGCGATCCACGCGCTGCTGACTGACTACGGCCGTACGCTCGACGCGCGCGATTTCGACGCTTTCGCGGCGCTGTTCGCGCGCGAGGGGGTCTATGTCGCAGGCGGTCCCGGCGCCGCACCGCTGTCGGGCTCCGAGGCCGGCGCGGCGATGCGCCGTACCTTCGCCGAGAATGCGCTGGGGTTCGCCGAGCCCAACTATCACCTGTTCTTCAACGAGACGGTCGCCTTCGCCGGGCCGGACCGCGCCAGCGCCAGCTCGCAATCGCTGTACATGGTGCCGGGCGAGGACGGCGCGCCGCGTGCGGCGATGATGGCGCAGTACGACGACGAGCTGGTGCGCGAAGGCGGGCGCTGGAAGTTTGCCCGCCGCGTCGTGCGCGGCCTGATGCCGGCGCCGCCGCGTCGCTGACGGACGCTCGTTGCAACGCAACATTTGCCGCGACTGCGAAGGCCGTCCGCAGTAGCCTGCTTGCGAGTCGCACCCCTGATCTGGAGATCGACATGAGCGTGATCACGACCCCCGACGGCACCCAGATCTTCTACAAGGACTGGGGTCCCAAGGATGCGCAGCCGATCGTGTTCCACCACGGCTGGCCGCTCAGCGCCGACGACTGGGACAACCAGATGATGTTCTTCCTCGGCGAGGGCTACCGTGTGATCGCGCACGATCGGCGCGGCCACGGGCGCTCGAGCCAGACCTGGACCGGCAACGAGATGGACACCTACGCCGCCGACGTCGCCGCGCTCGCCGCGGCGCTCGACCTCAGGGACGCGGTCCATATCGGCCATTCGACCGGCGGCGGCGAGGTCGTGCATTACGTCGCGCGCGCCGAGCCCGGGCGGGTGGCCAAGGCGGTGATCATCGGCGCGGTGCCGCCGGTCATGGTGCAGAAGGAGTCGAACCCCGGTGGGCTGCCGCTCGCGGTGTTCGACCAGTTCCGCGCCGCGACCGCCGCCAACCGGGCTCAGTTCTTCCTCGATGTGCCGAGCGGGCCGTTCTACGGCTACAACCGCGAGGGCGCCAAGGTCGACCAGGGGGTGATCCAGAACTGGTGGCGCCAGGGCATGATGGGCGGGATCAAGGCGCACTACGACTGCATCGAGGCGTTCTCGGAGACCGACTTCACCGAGGACCTCAAGGCGATCACGCTGCCGGTGCTGGTGATGCACGGCACCGACGACCAGATCGTGCCTTACGCCGATTCGGCGCCGCTCGCGGCCGCGCTGCTGCCGAACGGCACGCTCAAGACGTACGAGGGCCTGCCGCACGGCATGTGCACGACGCATCCCGAGGTGATCAATCCCGACTTGCTCGCGTTCATCGCGGGTCACGCGGTGTCCACCGAAGGCGGCACGATCGCCGCCGCCGAGGAACTGGCCTGAACCGATCCGGCGTCCGGCCTCGCCGTTCGGAGGGCCGGACGGCCGGGCACTACCTGTTCGGGTCCTCGACCTTGAACGGATCGGACTTGCTCGGCTCGGACGGGAGCGGCGGGCGCGGCAGCACGTCGTCGCTGTTCGCCGCCTGCCACAGCATCGCCGCCATGATCGTCGCCGCCTGGCGGATGTCGTCGGGCCGCATGTGATCGACCGTGTCGACGCTCGAATGGTGCGTGGTGCTCTCGTAGTCGAGCGGATCCTGGATGAACTGGAACGCGGGGAGCCCGACCGCCTGCATGAACACGTGGTCGGTGCCCCCGGTGCGCTGCGCCACGACCGCGCCCGCGCCCATCGACGCGAACGGCGCGAGCCACTTCCTCAGCGTCGGGATCGCCCCGACGTTGTTCTCGGCATAGATGCCGCGGATCTTGCCCGCGCCGTTGTCGAGATTGAAATAGGCCTTGAGCTCGTCGTAGCCCGGCCGCGTGGTGATGGGATAACCTTCGCGCCAGCCGTAGTAGCGCATGATCCCGGTGTGGCTCGGGTCTACCGGGCGCGCGGCGAGGTGCTGCTCGATATAGGCGAGCGAGCCGAGCACGCCCTGCTCTTCGCCTGCCCACAGCGCGAAGCGGATCGTGCGCCTCGGCTTGGGCATCCGGGCGAGAATCCGCGCCGCCTCGATCACCATGACGCTGCCCGCGCCGTTGTCGGTTGCGCCGTCGGCGGCGATCCAGCTGTCGAAGTGCGCCCCGGCCATGACGTAGCCGGCCCGCGGGTCGCTCCCGGCGATCTCGGCGAAGAGGTTCTCGGCCTCGAGGTCCTCGGTATCGTAAGCGGCATCGATCGCCAGCTCGATCACCGGCGGGGTTCCGCGCCGCTCGAGCCGCACGAGTCGGCGATAGTCCTCCGCGCCCAGTTCCATATACGGCAAGGCGAGCGTTTCGCCCGGCTGGAACAGGTACCCCTCGCCATGGAGCAAGCCGTTGTCGCGATAGCTCCGCTTGACGATCGCCACCGCGCCTTCCTCCTTGAGGAACTGCGACAGCCTGAGCGGGAACGCGCTGCTTTCAGCGCGCAGCTCGATCGCCTGCTCGTCGGGATCGGTCGGCAGATCGTAACTGTCGAATTCGCCGATGTCCTTGCTTTCGAGCCGGCTGAAGGAGGGTTCCCGGGATTCGCTGGTCGATCCGGGCAGCGAGACCAGCACGATCTTGCCGGCGAGCTTGCCGCGCCACTCCGCGAAATGCTCGACCTTGCTCATCGGCGCGACGATCACCGGCGCGCGTAGCGCCCCGTTGGTCGGCGGCGACCAGGCGACCGGGATCGCGCGCATCGCGATCGGGCGCGGCTCGATCATCCGCGCCGAATGGCTGACCAGGTCCCAGCCGACGCCGAAGCGGAACGGCTCGCGGTGAATCGCGCCGAGCCCGTATTCGGCGAACTTGGCCTCGGCCCAGGCTTGCGCCCGCTCCATGTTGTCCGAGTTGGTCAGACGCGGGCCGATATCGTCCATCAGCTCGGAGGCGCTGAGCATGGCCATCGAGTGGCTCAGGCCTTCATCGGTGATCCGGTTGATGTCCGCCTCGCTCGCATCGGCGAAGGCGGCCTTGAACGGTACCATGGCCAATGCCGCGGCCGCGCCGGCAAGAATGAGTTTGCGCAATGGAATGCCCCCTTGAGAATTCGCCCCGCCGCTTGCTGGCATGCGGATACATCCACGCCAAGAACGAATATTGCGCTGGCGTGATCGATTGGTTGATTGGCGCTCCATGCAAGGGTTCGGCCTCGGCCGTTACAAATCCCGTTAGCTCTCGCCCACCCGCTTCCCCGCCGCCAGCGATGCGATAAGCTGCGCGCAGGAGGACCGCGCGCGATGATCGCCAGGCTGAGATCGGTGTTGCTTCTGCCGCTGCTCGGCTCGCTGAGCCTTGCCGCGCCGGTGGAGGCGAAGACCTGGAAGCAGGTCTATCCGCTGCAGAAGCAGCGCACCTTCACCATCGAAGGCGACGGCGTGAGCGTCACGGTCACGCCCCCGCCGCCCTATCCCGACGACGAGGAGGTCAGCGACGAGGAGTTCCAGGCGACCTACGAGGACGCGGCGATCACTGTGACTTTTCCCGGCCTGCCGCCGTACGCGGTGCCCACCGACCGCTACCGCTCGAGCCCTTACGGCATTTCGGTCGGTATCGGGTTCATGGCGCGCGGCGACGAGACGCCGACGGTGCTGATCGGAGGCTACAGCGGCGGAGCGCATTGCTGCGCGACGCTGCAGGCGGTGAGCCTGGTCGACGGCCGGCCGGTCTCGGCGATCCTGCCGATGAAGGACGGCGAGCCGGTCGACCGATTCCCGCGCGATGTCGACCGCGACGGCACGGTCGACATCGAGTGGACCGACGACAGCCTGCGCTACGCGTTCAGCTCGGGCGCCGCGAGCTGGTCGCTGCCGCGGATCTACAACCTGCGGCACGGGCTGCCGGTGGACGTCTCGCGCGATCCGGGATTCGCCCGGATTTATCGCAAGTTCGCCCGGGACACGCTCAAGGAATGCCGCTCGGACGAAGGCGAGCGCAACGGCGCCTGCGCCGCTTACGCCTACGTCCGCGCGATCCAAGGCGATTCGGAGGACGGCATCCGCACCGCCGTCGGCCTCGCCACTGATTCCGACTGGTATCCCTACGACTGCACGGTCGACTATGTCGACGACATGTGTCCCCAGGGCAAGGAGCGGCAGTTCGCCGGGTTCGAGGACGCGCTGCGGTGGATCATGCGCAAGAACGGCTACCTGCCCGCCGAGTAAGCGGGAGCCAACCCCGCGCCTCGGGCATTGTGCCCGCATGGCGGGATCGAAGGACAGGCAGCACCCCTGGTGGGAGCGCGGGGTGGTCTACCAGGTCTACCCGCGTTCATTCCAGGATTCGGACGGCGACGGGATCGGCGACCTCGCCGGGATCGAGCGGCGGCTCGACTACGTCGCGACGCTCGGGGTCGACGCGATCTGGCTCTCGCCGGTGTTCCCCTCGCCGATGGCCGACTTCGGCTACGACGTATCCGACTACTGCGGCATCGAGCCGATGTTCGGCACACTGGCCGATTTCGACCGACTACTCGCGGCCGTGCATGCACGCGGGCTCAGGCTGCTGCTCGATTTCGTGCCCAACCACAGCTCGGACAGGCACCCGTGGTTCGTCGAGAGCCGTGCCGGGCGCGACAGCCCGAAGCGCGACTGGTACATATGGCGCGACGCCGCGCCGGGCGGCGGCCCTCCCAACAACTGGATCAGCGATTTCGGCGGCCCGGCGTGGAGCTGGGACGAGGCGACCGGGCAGTACTACCTGCGCGCCTTCCTGCCCGAGCAACCCGATCTCAACTGGCGCAACCCCGCGCTCAAGGCGGCGATGCTCGACGTGCTGCGGTTCTGGTTCGATCGCGGGGTCGACGGGTTTCGGGTCGACGTGCTGTGGCATATCGTCAAGGCCGAGGGCCTGCCCGACAACCCGCCCAACCCGCACTGGCGCCCCGGAATCAACGAGCGCGACCGGGTGATCCAGCTGCACTCGACCGACCAACCCGAGGCACACGCGATCTCGGCCGAGATGCGCGCGGTGGCGGACTCGTACGGTGACCGTGTGCTGATCGGCGAGATATTCCTGCCCAACGACCGTCTTGCCCGCTGGCACGGCACGCCCGACGCGCCGCAAGTCCATCTGCCGTTCAATTTCGCGCTGGTCGAGAACGACTGGGACGCCGAGCGGCTCGGCCCGCTGATCGCCGAGTACGAGGCGTCGCTCCCGCCGTGGGGCTGGCCCAATGGGGTGCTCGGCAGCCACGATGCGCCGCGCATC
>DATDLP010000355.1:0-4045 GCA_036519255.1 Croceibacterium sp. | reverse complement strand
CGTTGCGGACGCACGTCCTGTTCAAGGGAGATCCCCATGAAACGCTATGGCTATGCCTGGATCACGCTCGGCTTCTTCCTCGTCTCGATCGGGCTGCACTGGCTGTTCGGCTGGTACGCCTATGTGAACGAGGCGACCGAGCACCACCAGGTCGCGCAATTCTCCGAATATCTGACCGAGATGGGCCGCGACACGTTCGAGAACTGGCAGTCGGAATTCCTGCAGCTGCTGTGGCAGGTCGTCGGGCTGGCGTACTTCCTCTACCTCGGCTCGCCGAGCTCGAAGGAGAACGACGACCGGCTCGAGGCCAAGATCGACGAGCTCATCCGGATGCACGGCGGCGGCGACGCCGACGCGCTGATCGAGCGCATCGACCGCGACTACCTGCGCCACCACGGCCACGCGCGCCCGATCGGGCACGCGCGGCGCTGACCGTCAGGGCTTGAACAGCGCGAGGTCGATCGAATCGCCGACCGCCTTGAGCCCGGCGGGGCTGCCGTGCAGGTGGTCGCCGATGTGGTAGCCCTCGCGCATCTGCCGCGGCTCGGCGGGGTCGGCGAACGCGGTGTCGAGCCGGACCACGCCGTCGAAGGTACCCGAGTTGACGATCCAGTCGTTGATCTTCTGCCGCGCGGCTTCGCCTTCCTCGGACCAATAGCTCGCGCCCATGTACGGGCCAATCGGGCTGCCGATCACCTTGATGCCTTTCTCGTGTGCGCGGGCCACGATCTGCTTGTAGCCGGCGATCATCTGCTCGGCGTCGATCTCGGGCTGGTCGAGACCGGGCAGCCGCGGCCCGCCGGGAGGCACGCCGAAGCGGTTGCCGATGTCGTTCACCCCTTCGAACACGATGACGTATTTGACGTTGGGCAGGCTCAGCACGTCCTCGTCGAAGCGCGACAGCGCGCTCTCACCCATGCCGGGGCTGAGTACGCGGTTGCCGCTGATCGCCTGGTTGGCGACGGCCCATTCCTGCCCCACCTCCTGCAACCGGTTGGCGAGGATGTCGGGCCAGCGGTTGTTGGCGCCGGGGGTCGCGCCGACCCCATCGGTGATCGAATCGCCGTAAGCCACGATCGTGCCGTGCGCGTCGGGCGAATCGACCTCGACCCCGGCGAGGAACGCACGGAACTGCTTCCTGTCGACCGGTTCGAACGGCTTGCCGACGAAGTTGCCCGGGGGGGAGACCGCGAGTTCGTCGGTCCCGGTCAGGTGGCAGGTGCACGGGCCGGTCGGCTCGGGCAGGTAGATCTCCACCTTCATCCGCGCGAGGTCGGGCAGCTCGACCGCGACCGCGTCACTGACGAACGGCGCGCCGCGCGGGATCACCGCGCCGGCCTCGCCGCCGAAGGTCAGCATGCGGCTCGTCCCGGCGACCTCCTTGCCCTCGGCGTCGAGCTGCACGATCCGCGCCGCGCCGATCTCGAGCGGGGCGGAGCCGTAGCGGTTGGAGAACTTGACCCGGAGGCGCGTGCCGCCTTCGCTCACGCGCAGGATCTGGCTGATGGTGACGTTGTCGTAGCTTGCCGCGGCGAACGGTCCTTCGGTGCCGAGCGGCGCGTGCGGCGCGGCGGTCCAGCTCGCGACCCATTCGGCCTGCGCCGGCGCGGCCAGTGCCAGCGCTGCGGCACCGGCCAGACTTGCAGAAACCCTCATTGTCGTCCCTCCCAGTCGCGGCATCAGCCGCGGTAAACCCAGTAATCCGGCCCCATCTTCGCTTCCATCGCGACGAGGCACTCCTTGTGAATCTCGCGCACCCGTGCCGCGGTCATGTACTCGGCCGGATCGATCTCCTCGATCGTCAGCGTAGACTTGTCCTCGTACAAATGCTCGCCCGTGAGCAGCGCCTGGTCGTTGTACGGCCAGATGAATGCCTGGCGGCTCGACACGAGGTACAGCCCGTCGTCCTTCTCGACCTTCTGGCCGATCTTCCTGAGCTCGGCGCCGGTCGACATCTGGTGAAACCACATCTCGTCGGCGATACCCCAGTCGGCCACCGCGATCTTGTCGCCCGAGTTCCACAGCACGATGTCGCCGATGCTGGCGTAGAAATCGAACACCCCCTGACGCCCCGAAACCTGAAACGGGCTGTCGCCCCAGGTGATGTGATAGACCGGATCGTCGCCCATCATGTCGGGCGCGGTGATCTCCTCGAACATCGCCGCACCTTCGAGGTGCACGTGGCGCCAGTAGTTGAGCAGGATCGCGCGGTGCAGCGGGTTCGTGGTACGCTCGTAGAGCTCGAGCGTCGGGTCCATGCAGTGGTAGACTTCGGCTTCGTACTTGCTGGCCATGGCACCCTCTCCGGTTCGCGCGAGACTTGCACAGTCGCGCGCCTGAGGAAAGCGGCCGGGGAACTGGCTCAGCCGCGATCGCGCAGCCGCGCCGCGCGCCGCCGGCGCCAGCCGAGGAAGCTCCAGCAACTGCCCCAGACCAGGCAGCCGACGCCGACAGCCCCGAGCGCGATCACCGCAGTGCCGAACACCACGGCGCCGGCGATGGCGAGCACGATCTCGACGAAGATCTCGAGCACGTCCCTCACGCGGCGAGCGCGCCGGCGAGGACGCGGCGGTAGAGCGCGCAATAGTCGTCGGCCATGCGGTCGACCGTGAAGCGCCGCTCGACCGCGCGGCGGCACGCAGCGCGGTCGATCTCGCCCAGCCGCCCGATCGCCGCGACCGCCTCGTCGAAGCTGTCGACGAGGAAGCCGGTCACGCCGTGCTCGATCAACTCTGGCATCGAGCCACGCGCGTAGGCGATCACCGGCGTGCCGCAGGCCATCGCCTCGATGACCGACAGGCCGAACGGCTCGTCGAAGCCGATCAGGTGAAGAAGCCCCCGGGCATGTCCGAGCGCGCGCAGCCGCTTGGTACCCCCGACGACTCCGCGATAGGTAACCTGCTCCCCGTCGACGAAAGGCTGGACCTCGCGCGCGTGGTAGCCTTCATCCTGCACCAGCCCGTACATCGCGAGGCGGTGGCCGGCGGCAGCCGCAGCGCGGATCGCCTCGCCCGCGCCCTTGTCCGGGTGGATGCGGCCGAAGAACAGCAGGTCTTCGCTGCCCGCCAGGTCGAAGGGAAACTCATCGAGCGGGATGCCGTGATGGATCGTCGCGGCGTAGCGCAGTGACGGCGCGCGGTCGGCGTCGCTGATCGAGACGTAGTGCACGCGGTCGTCGTAGCGCTCGTAGACCGGCAGGATGCGCGGGCTCGAGAAGCCGTGGATCGTGGTGACGATCGGCGTCGGCACGAGGCGCGAGAAGGCGAGCGGCATGAAATCGGCCTGGTTGTGGATCAGGTCGAACTCGTCCGCGCGCTCGAACAGGTGCGCGATGTGCAGCGCTTCCCACACCTTGGCGTCGAGCGATGGATTCTCCGAGTAACCGCGCGGCGCAACGCCGTCGAGCTTGCCGGCAGTCGCGGAATCGCGCGTGGCGAACAGCGTGACCTCGACCCCGCGCGCGACCAGCGCTTCGGTCAGCAGGCTCGTGACCAGCTCCCACGGACCGTAAGCGCGCGGCGGCGTGCGCCAGGAAATCGAGCTGAGCATGGCGACCCGCATGTCAGTCCGGAAGCTTCAGGATCACCCCTTCGTTCCCGCGCAATGCGTTGGAATGCCCGGAAAGCGTCGACAGCACGCGCGCGCCGCCCGACGCCGCGGCGGGCATCGGCAGCGAATCGGCGCCGAGATTGAGCACGACGAGCAGGCGCGTGGCGCCCGAGCGGCGCTCGTAGGCGAGCAGCGTGCCCTCGCAAGCCACCTGGCGGTAATCGCCGACCGCCAGCGCGTCCTCCGCGCGGCGCAGTCGCAGCAACGCCCGGGTCAGCGCCAGCATCGAGCGGGGATCGGCGTCCTGCACGGCCACGTTGCGCTCCTGCCAGTCGGGATTGAGCGGCAGCCACGGTTCGGCCGCGCTGAACCCGGCGTGCGGCGAGCGATCCCACGGCATCGGCGTGCGGCACGGATCGCGGCCGAGGCCGATCCCCGGCTGGCGCAGCTCGCGCGGATCGCGCACGCGGTCCGGCGGGATCGCCACGGTGCCGAT
>DATDLP010000354.1:0-3920 GCA_036519255.1 Croceibacterium sp. | reverse complement strand
CAGCTGACCTTGGTGCACAGGTTCTTGAGCACCGGGACCTCGGCGGTGGTGACGAACGCCCCTTCCGGCGCTGCCTCGCCGTCCTTGAGCCGTAGCCAGGTCGCCTTGAACACCGCCGCGCCGCACTGGAAGTAGGCCTTGTTCGAATCCTCCGATTCGCCCATCTGGCCGCAGTCGGCGCCCGCCGCGCCGGGCGTGTCTGCGCCGACGTTGGCCTGGTACCCGCCGTTGACGATCAGGTTCTGCTGCGCGGTGGTGAAGTAGCTGTCGTTCATGTGCACCGAGGCGTAGACCGGGTAGCCGTTCTGCCCGACGAGCACGCTGCCGTCGGCCTCTACGAACGCGGCGTCGTATTCCTCCACCGGCAGGTTGTGCGCCTTGGTCGAGCGCGGGGTGAGCCGCAGCACGCCGGCGGGCGCGGCGTTGCCGCCCGGGTCGAGCTGCTCCATCGTCTTGAGCGACATGAAGCGCGGCTGGCCGTCGATCATCGCGGTGGCCCACGAAAACGCCTCCCACGACCACTGCTGGAACAGGCAATCGTCGGCGTCGGCGCTGAAAGTGGTCGGGAACTGCTTGGCGGGATCGAAGAAGGCCGTCAGGCCCTCTGCCCAGCCGAGGCCCTGCGGGCAGGCCCCTGTCGCGGCGACCTCGGTCTCGCCGGGATTGTTGCATCCGGCCAGAAGCGCCGTCCCCCCCAGCGCGAGGCCCAAAGCCACGCGCCGCAACCAAAGGCCTACTCGTGTCGCCATGATACCGTCCCCCCGATAGCCGCGCCCGCCGGTGGCGGACGACCAGCAGGGGGAGGGTCTCAGTAAATCCCGTGCAAAACAATCCACAAAAATGGCCTACGCCCGAAATGCGGTGCAAATCTCGGCCCTTATTCGCAGCTTTTAGTTGAGACTCCCGGGCGCTGTCGGAAATTTTTCAGTCCCGCTCGTCGAGCCGGGTCGTCAGCCACACGCGGATCGCGCTGGCCAGGCCCGGCGGCGTGGGCGCGACGATCCGTTCCGCATCGATCCGCGCGACGAGCGCGTTGAGCGGCAGCCGCTCGTCGGCGGCTGCGCGCTTGAGCAAGTCCCAGAACAGCGGCTCGAGGCTGATCGAGGTCTTGTGCCCGGCGATCTCGACCGAGCGCTTGACCGGCGGGTGGTAGCGATCGTCCACCGCGCCCGGGCTCAATACATGTGCTGCCCGCCGTTGATCGACATCGTCGAGCCGGTGACGAACCCGCCGTCCTCCGACGCGAGGAAGGCCACGCCGCGTGCGATCTCCTCGGCATGGCCCAGCCGGCCCACGGGGATGCGCGCGACGATCTTCTCGAGCACGTTCTCGGGCACCGCGGCGACCATCTCGGTGTCGATGTAGCCCGGCGCGATCGCGTTGACCGTGATGCCGAACCGCGCGCCTTCCTGCGCCAGCGCCTTGGTGAAGCCGTGGATTCCGCTCTTGGCCGCGGCGTAGTTGACCTGGCCGTACTGCCCGGCTTGGCCGTTGATCGAGCCGATGTTGACGATCCGGCCCCAGCCGCGATCCTTCATGCCCGGGAAGCACGCCTTGGCCATGTTGAAGCAGCCGCCGAGGTTGACCCGCATCACGGCGTCCCAGTCCTCGAAGCTCATCCGCAGCAGCGTGCCGTCGCGCGTGATGCCTGCGTTGTTGATCAGCACGTCGATCGGACCGACCTCTTCCGCCACCTGACTGCACCCGGCAAGCGCGGCCTCGTGGTCGCCGACATCCCACTTGTAGGCCGCAATGCCGGTTTCGTCGGTGAAGGCCCGCGCCTTCTCCTCGTTGCCGGCATAGTTGGCGACGACGGTCAGGCCCTCGGCCTTGAGCGTCTCGCAGATGGCTCTGCCTATTCCCCGGGTTCCCCCTGTCACGATCACAACACGCGCCATATCCGCTCCTCTCCGCTTCCGCCCGCCAACTTCGCCTCTAGGGGAGCGACTGCCCGATAGGCAAAGAAAAACCCCGCCGAAGCGGGGTTTTGCGGCGCAGCATTGGCGCGGGGGTCAGAAGCGGAACTGCGTGCCGATGTAGACCGCCTGGCTGTCCTGCTTGGCCGGATCCACCACGCGGGTGAGCCGGTCGCGATCCTGCGAATAGCGCACGCCCGCGGTGACATCGAGGTTGCGCGTCAGGCGATAGCTGCCTTCGAGATCGACCGTCTGGTCGGGCGCGATCCGCGGCTCGGCGGCGGCAGGCTTGGTCGTGTGGTCGCCCTCGATGCGCGCGGCGAAGCGGCTCGGCTCGTCCTTCGCGCCCGGGCTCGGCCGGAAGTCGGCGAGGTCGGGAATGCGGGCGTCCGACAGCGTGCGGGAAACCGCCGGAGCCGCAGGCTTGGCGAAGCTCTGGTACCCGCGCGAAATGCCCAGGTTGTAGCGGGTCGACGCGATCCGCACGTTAGAATCGCCGGAAACCTGATCGAGCGCGGCCTCGATCGACGAGCGGACCGAGATTGCTTGCGCCGAGTTCTCGTCGACCCGGACCGCCACGGTAACCGAGCGGCTCGCGCGTTCCGCGGCGCCGGCAGGCGTGAAGCGCATCAGCCGCGCGTTGCCGCTGCGCTCGGCGACCAGGGCGGCGAGTTGCGGATCGACCGAAGCGGGGGTGAGCGCGGCGAACGATCCCGGAGCAAGACGGCCGGCGTCGAGCGCGCCCAGCGCGAAGCCGGCAGTCGGCAACGACGCGAGCACGACCGCGCCGGCGGCGACGGTTGCCGCCATACGGCTGCGCCTGCGCGCTGCGATCGGTCTGGTCACGCGATGCCCCATGGGTCTAAACTTTAACTCCCAGCGAAAGACGCTGAACCCGGTTGAACGGTTCCTGACGGCCGACGGGAATCACCGAGTCTTTCCACCGTGCTGTGTAGGACAGGAATCGATCATTTGGCCAGCACGGTAACCATTTGGCGGCGGTGTTTTTTCGAAGTGTTGCCCCTACTCCACAGCAGGCCCCGGGGTTAAGCCGCCATTCACGCCGCGGAAGCGCTTAGTCGCGCCGCATTGCGCGCCACCTTGCCGCGTGCCCAAGTGCGGCTATAGAGACCGCACCCGGGCATCGCGTCCGGCAACCGAACAGGACCGAGAATGGATTTGCAGACCCGTCGCCCCGTCGTCCATGGCAAGTTGCTGCTGATCGGCGCGCTGGGGCTCGGACTGGCCGCCTGCGCCAGCAACGAGCGGCCGGAGGCCGACGTTGCCGCCGCGCAGGTCACCGCGATCGGGGTCAACTCCTATCTCTGGCGCGCCACGCTCGAGACGCTCTCGTTCATGCCGTTGACGCAGGCCGACAGCGCGGGCGGGGTGATCGTGACCGACTGGTACGCCAACCCCGAGAATCCGGCCGAGCGGGTCAAGGTTTCGGTGGCGATCCTCGACCTCGACTTGCGCGCCGACGCACTGCGCGTCGCGGCGAGCCGCGAGGTGCTGCAGGGCGGCACGTGGATCGCCGCGCCGGTCCAGGCGGCCACGGTGCAGCGGCTCGAGGATATCATCCTCACCAAGGCGCGCGACCTGCGCCGCGCGGGCATCGGCTGATCTCGCTCCGTTGCCAGCCTCCGGGCTGGATTCTAGGGGGCATTCATGAACGACACCCGATTCGATGCCCGGTTCGATCCTGGGCAGGCCGACGGGCGCTGGCAGCGCGCGTGGGACGAAGCGCGCAGCTTCGAGACCGCCGGCGCCGGCAACCGCCCGAGGAGCTACGTGCTCGAGATGTTCCCCTATCCCTCGGGGCGCATCCACATCGGCCACGTGCGCAACTACACGATGGGCGACGTGCTCGCGCGCTACAAGCGCATGACCGGGCACGAGGTGCTGCACCCGATGGGGTGGGACGCGTTCGGCATGCCCGCGGAAAACGCCGCGATGGCCAACAAGGTTCACCCCAAGGCGTGGACCTACGACAACATCGCGACG
>DATDLP010000353.1:0-2439 GCA_036519255.1 Croceibacterium sp. | reverse complement strand
TGAGACGGTCGAGCAGCGCCGTTGTCATCTTGGCATCGCCGAAGACGGCGGGCCACTCGCCGAACGCGAGGTTGGTGGTGACGATGATCGAGGTCCGCTCGTAGAGCCGGCTGATCAGGTGGAAGAGGAGCTGGCCGCCGGCTTGGGCGAAGGGCAGATAGCCGAGCTCGTCGAGCACGGCGAAGTCGAGCCGGGTGAGGTAATCGGCGATGCGTCCCTGCTTTCCGGCGCGATGCTCGGTCTCGAGGCGGTTGACCAGATCGACGACGTTGAAGAAGCGGCCGCGGGCGCCACTGCGGATGAGTGCGCGGGCGATCGCGATCGCCAGGTGTGACTTGCCGGTTCCGGTGCCGCCGATGAGGACGGCGTTGCGCTGATCGGCGACGAAGGCGCCGGTGGCGAGATCGCGGACCAGGGTCTCGTTGACGGGCGTGTCTGCGAAGTCGAAGTCGTCGATGTCCTTGGCCAGCGGCAGCTTGGCGACGGTGAGTTGGTATTTGATGGAGCGGGCCTGTTTCTCGGCGATCTCGGCCGAGAGCAGGTCGCCGACTAGCCTCGGCGGCTCGTGCTGACGCTTGATGGCGGTGGCCATGACCTCGTCATAAGCGCTGCGCATTCCGTAGAGCTTCAGCGTTCCCATCAGGTCCAGAACCTGGGTGCGTTCCATCAGCTTGCCCTCCTGAGGCTGTCGTAGCGGGCGCAGTCGGCCTGCGGCTCGTGCCGCAGACGCAGCGCATCTGGGGTGAGGATGGTCACGGCCGGAGCCGGATCACGCCGGCGGGCCAGGATGTTGAGGATGACGGCGGATGAGCAGACGTTCTCGGCGAGCGCCTGCTGGCAGGCGATCTCGACGGCATCGAGCCCGTCGGAGAGCACCGCCGTCAGGATCGACACCATCTGCCGATCGCCGTCGTCGGCGACCTTCAGCCTGCGCCGCACACGTTCCATAGCCGGCGGCAGTTCCCATCCCTGGAACGGCGCGCCATTGCGCAGGGCACCCGGCTTGCGCGCCAGAACCGGAACGTAGTGCCACGGATCGTAGACCGTTTGGTTGCGGCCGAACGAGCGGGCATGCTCGCCCACGATCGTGCCGTCCTGCCGGATGACGATGCGATCGGCATAGGCATGGATCTCGACCGGGCGGCCGACGGCCGTCGACTGCACCGAGTATTTGTTGTTGTCGAAGCGCACGGTGCAGGTCTTCGTCACCGAGGCGGGAACGCTATGGAATCCGTCGAAGGAGCCGCGATACTCGACCAGCTTGGCGCGCTCCTCTTCGAACACGTCCCAGATCGTGCGCTCCGGCTGGTCGACATGCCGGTGGGCCCTGGCGTAGGCGACGCACTTGTCGAGCAGCCATGCGTTCAGCTCCTCGTAGCTCCTGAAGCGCAGCCGCGGCGTGAAGAAGCGCTCGCGCACCAGCCCGACCTGGTTCTCGACCTGACCCTTCTCCCAGCCCGATGCCGGCGTGCAGGCAACGGGCTGGACCAGATAGTGGCTGCACATCTGCAGGAAGCGGCGATTGTATTGCCGCTCCTTGCCGACGAAGACCGTCTCCACCGCCGTCTTCATGTTGTCGTAGATGCCGCGCATGCAGGCGCCGCCGAAGAAGGCGAAGGCCCGGTCGTGGGCGTCGAACACCATCTCCTGCGTCTCGCGTGGATAGGCCCTGACGAACATCATGCGGCTGTGGCAGAGCCGGACGTGGGCCACCTTCACGGTCACCGTCACGCCGTTGATCAGGACGATCTCGTGGCTCCAGTCGAACTGGTAGGCGTCGCCCGGCGGATAGAACAGCGGCACGTAGGCTTCGGCCGTCGCCGCACCCCGCGACTTCTCCCGGCTCTTGGCGTAGCGCCGGATCGCGTCGTAGCTGCCCTCGTAGCCCAGCGACCGCAGTTCCTCATAGATGCGGATCAGCGTCAGGCGCTCGCGCTTCGCCTTCGCGTCGTTGCCATCCAGCAGAGCATCAAGCTGCACCTGCCAGGGCCCGATCTTCGGCTGCGGCTGACGCTCACGCTCGTAGGAGAAGGCGGTCTCGTCGGACCGCAATATCCGGCGCACCGTGTTGCGCGACACATGCAACTCGCGGCTGATCCGCTTCAGCGACCATCCCTGAATATGAAAGGCGCGACGGACCCGAGCGATCGTATCCACTGACTTCATCCCCTCTCCACCCGCTTGCCGAAACAAACGGATGGTCGCAGATCGACTGAATGAGGGGGGTCAATTTTGGACGCCGATCCTCCCAGCTACGGGGTCAAAATTGCACGCCGGTTCACACCGGCCGCCCCGTCTTCTGCTGAACGATGATCGCGCGAGTCCTGATCTCTGGTCCGGCGACCACATCGCGAATCCTGATCTTGACCAGATCGCGGCCGCGAAGCTTGCTCTCGATTGCCAGATCGAACAGCGCACGGTCCCGGATGCGTCCCTCGC
>DATDLP010000352.1:0-3665 GCA_036519255.1 Croceibacterium sp. | reverse complement strand
GGGCGCGCTGGAACGCCTCGATCCGTCGGACCAGCGCCCCGATGCCGGCTTCGGCTTCGGACCGTACCGGCCCGGCGTCGGTTTCAACCGGTAGTGGGGAAACTGTGCTGTCGCCATGGTCCGGCGCCGAGAGCACGAGATCCCCGACTCCGAGCCGCTCGAGCACGTGGCGCGCGCTGGCTGGCAAATCGCGCCGGTGGCGCAGGAAGCCGCGCGCGGTCACCGGCAGGTGCGGGATCAGGTGCAGCCATTCGTTCTCGGGCAGCTGCGCGGTGGCCATCGCGGCGGCGGCGGCCTGGGCGTCGCCTTTGACCAGCCATGCGACGAGCGCTTCGTTGCGCAGCCGCAGACCCGGCGCGCGCAGGATCGCCGACTGCACGGTCGAGGGCAACTCGCCGGCCAGCTCGCCGAGCCGGTCGTAGGCGACGTCGACCAGTACGCTTGCGGTGCCGGGCGGCATCGAGCCGAGCAGATCGAGCAACTGGCGGTATTGCGTGCGCGCAGCCGTCTCGCTCCGCGCGCCGTAGCGCAGCACGGTGGCAAGACGGTCGTCGAACAGCATCGAATCCCCAGCAGTTGCGGCCCGCGGGCGCATTTGCCCGCAGGCTGGCAATAGCGGTTGTTCGGAACTGCGGAACGGGCTCGCTCAGGTGCGTTGCAAAGCGGGACAATTACCTTCATACACAATAAAATTTCGGCGGAACCCTAAATGGGCAGCGCTAAATTTCAACGGCGGGGAATTGCCATGGCAACGCTCGACAGCATCGATCGCCGACTGCTGGCCGAACTGCAGGCTGAAGGCCGCGTGACCAACGTCGATCTGGCCAAACGCGTCGGGCTGACCGCCCCGCCGTGCCTGCGACGCGTCCGCGCGCTCGAGGAAGAAGGGGTGATCAAGGGCTATCACGCCGAACTCGACGCCTCGAAGCTCGGCTTTGCGATCACCGTGTTCGCGATGGTCAGCCTCAAGAGCCAGGCCGAGGAAGACCTTCGCGGGTTCGAGAACCATATCAAGGGCCTGCCCGAGGTGCGCGAGTGCCACATGCTCAACGGCGAGATCGACTTCATCCTCAAGATCGTCAGCAAGGACCTGCAGAGCTTCCAGGAATTCCTCACCAGCAAGCTCACGCCCGCGCCCAACGTCGCCAGCGTCAAGACCTCGCTGACGATCCGCACGGCGAAGAACGAGCCGGGGGTGCCGCTCGATTAACCGCGACGGCGGTGCTAGCGTGCTGAAAAGTCACCGGGAGAAGCTTCAGCCCATGTCCGCCCGTGCGCTGGTCGCCGCAGCATTGTGCATCGTTCCCGCTACGGCGGTCGCGCACCATTCGTTCGCGGTCTATTTCGATTCGAGCAAGGACGTGACGATCACCGGCACGGTGACCGCGTTCCGCTTCACCAATCCGCACGGCACGATCGTGCTCGAGGTCGCCGACCCGCAAGGGCGAGTGAGCGAATGGCGCGCCGAAACCAACGCTCCGGTCGTGCTCCAGCGCCGGGGCTGGACCCGCACCAGCGTCAAGCCGGGCGAGACGATCACGATCGAGGGCTGGCCTTCGCGCGACGGCAAGCCGTACATCCGCCTGCGCCGGGCGACGCATGCCGACGGGCGGCTGGTCGGCACCGCGCCGTTCGGTCAGGCGGACCAGAGCTGATGCGCAAGGCGCTGCTGGGCCTCGCGCTGCTGGCCGCTTCCACCCCCGCGCTGGCCGAGCCCGACCTGACCGGCTTCTGGAACCTCGCATTCGACGGCCAGCCCGATCCTGCGCTGCTCGCCAAGCTGCCGCCGGATACAGTGGTGATCGAGGACACCGGCGTGGTCGAGTTTCCCGAGGACGAATACGGCGGCCTCAAGCTCAAGCCCGAGGCGCTCGCGCACGCCGAGGCGTGGAAGCCGGCCGACGAGATGGCACTGTCGCGCGTCTGCCTGCCGCCGTCGATCGTCTACGCGATCCAGGGTCCGTTCCCGTTCGAGGTTTTCCAGACTCCGGGGCTGATCGTGTTCAGATACGAATACTTCGACCAGACCCGGCTGGTGTTCATGGACGGCCGCGGGCATCCGCCGGCCGACGCGCCGCATTCGAAGATGGGCCATTCGACCGGGCGCTGGGACGGCGACGAGCTGGTGATCGACACCACGCACATCGCCCCCTCGACCATCACCAACAACGGCCTCGATCACAGCGACGCGATCCACATGGTCGAGCGCTACAAGCTCAGCGCCGACGGCAAGCGGCTGGTCGCGACCCAATGGTTCGAGGATCCGCAAGTGCTCGACAACAACGGCGCGCGGCTGATCCACTGGGCGAAGCAGGACGGGCAGTACGTCTATCCTTACGAATGCGATCCCGCCTTCGCGCTTGAGTACCAGCACGCGGGCGAGGGCGCCGAGTAGGCCCGGCGGAGGGCACGAACATGAACGATCGCCGTTCATAGCCGCATGGACCGCATCTTTACCCGGGTCGCCAGCCTGATAGCAGGAGCGGCGGGCCAGCCTTCGGCCTTCCTGCTCGCGCTGGGGGTGGTGATCGTCTGGGGCATCACCGGCCCGCTGTTCGCCTTCTCGGACACCTGGCAGCTGGTGATCAACACCGGCACCACGATCGTCACCTTCCTGATGGTATTCCTGATCCAGAACTCGCAGAACCGCGACGCCGCGGCGATGCAGGCCAAGCTCGACGAGCTGATCCGCGCGATCGACGACGCGCGCGGCCAGTTCATCGGCATCGAGCACCTGACCGACACGCAGATCGAGGCGATCCGTGCGAAGCTCGAGCACGAGGCCGAGGAGGAGAACGGCAAGGCCTCGGCCGACGAGAGCGTGGAGCGGTTGCTCGACCGCTACTGAGCTTCAGCCCGCGACGCGCTTGCCCATGCTCACGCGCTGTTCGACCTCGTTGCCGAGCCCGCGATAAAACGCTGCGACGGCGCCATTTTCCGCGCGAACCTGGAGGTTGATCTTGCTGCAGCCGAGCTTCTCGAGCCGCTGCTCGGCTTGCGCGATCAGCAGCGTGCCGATCCCCCGGTGCCGGTGCGTTTGCCGCACCGCGATCGAGTAGAGCCAGCCGCGGTGCCCGTCGTACCCCGCCATGGCAGTGCCGACGACCGTCTCGCCATCGAGCGCGACCAGCAGCAGCTCGGGTTGCACAGCGAGCTTGGCCGGGATCGCGACTTCGGCACGGTTGTGCGGCGGATCGTCGGGAAACGCCTCGAGCCACAGCGAGCGGACCCCGTCGAAGTGCGCGTCGCGGTAGGCCTCGATGCGGATCGGCGCGGTCACGCGGGGCTCAGCTGCCGCGCCGCGCCAGCCAGTCCTCGAGCCATTTGATCGAGTAGTCGCCGTTGAGCACGTCGGGATCGTGCAGCAATTCGGCATGCAGCGGGATCGAGGTCCGCACGCCCTCGACCACCATCTCCTCGAGCGCGCGGCGCAGCCGCATGATGCAGCCTTCGCGCGTGCGGCCGTAGACAATCAGCTTGGCGATCATCGAATCGTAGTACGGCGGGATGCGGTAGCCGGCGTAGAGTCCGCTATCGACCCGCACGTGCATGCCGCCTGCCGCGTGATAGGCGGTGACGAGGCCCGGGCTCGGGGTGAAGTTGAACGGGTCCTCGGCGTTGATCCGGCACTCGATCGCGTGGCCCTTGAACTCGATCTCTTCCTG
>DATDLP010000351.1:0-7185 GCA_036519255.1 Croceibacterium sp. | reverse complement strand
AGGTCAGCGTGATTCCGCCGCCCAGATCGGCCGTGACGTTGAGCTGCACGCCATGGTTGTCCTTGGTGTCCGCCTCGTCCTGGTCGATCAGGCTCTCGTAGCGCCGGGTGGCCAGCCGGACTCCGCGGATCGCCTCACTGTACTCGCGGTAGCTGTAGTCGCCGATCAGCATCACCTCGACGCTGTCCGACGGCAGCCAGCGGAGCGAGCCGCGCACCGCGCTCTGGCGCGACCAGTCCTGCGTTCCGCCGAGCACGACATTGTCGAGATAGCCGTCGGTAAGCCGGTTTTCGGCGCTGACGCCCGCGTAGAGATTGTCCGCCAGCGGCCCGCTGACCGACGCGGCCGCGCGGTAGCTGTCGAACTCGGCCGCCTCGAGCTGCACTTTCGCGCGCAAGTCGGGGCCGGGTCGCCGGGACACCATGTTGACCGCGCCGCCCTGCGTGTTGCGGCCGAACAGCGTGCCTTGCGGGCCGCGCAGCACCTCGATGCGATCGAGGTCGAGAAACGACGTGTCGAACGCCAGCTGCGGCAGGTACATGCCGTCGAGGAAGACGCCGACGGCCGGTTCGAGCCCGGCATTGAAGCCCACCCCGCGCATGGTCAGGTAGGCGGAGTCCGCGCTGTTGTTGACGCTGCCGGGCGCGCTGAACAGCCCCGGCACTGCCGCGTAGAGACCGTTGACGTCCTGCACGTTGCGTATTTCGAGATCGGCACCGGTTACCGCAGTGACGGCCATCGGCACGTCTTGCAGCGTTTCGGCCCGCTTCCTCGCGGTCACCACGATGTCCTGCCCCGGGGCCGGCGTTTCGTCCGTGACGGGAGCGTCCGCAGCCGGCTTGTCCGCTACTGGAGCACCGATGTCCTGCGCAGCTGCAGGCAAGGCCGCCAACGTCGTCAGCGACAGTCCCGCCAGCAGCAGGACACGAAAATTTGGCATTGAGACCCCTCTCCCCACGCCGGCATCCTCCGGCTCGCACGCATGGGAGACTGGGAAATGGGGCATTCTGCAAGGCGTCAAACTGCGCCGAGCCACCGCACGGATGCACTTTTTTGTCGGCTCGGCTCGCTTAGTTGCGTTAGCGCTACAACGTAGCAACGTACCTACATCTGAAGCCCTTGATTGTAGGTTTGTAGAAACGCTTCAGTCGGGCAATGCAGCCGGCCTTTCGGTTCGCTCTCGCCTGCGATTCGCCACAACCTGGCGTGAACGCGGTGTCGAAATCATGGTGATATGCGAAGATTTCGCATGGGGAATGGCAACGCATGTCGACGGTCCAGCGGGCTTGCTTGATACCGCTCCCATTCCCAGGTTGTCGCCGGTCGTTCTGCTGGAGGTCACGCGTGGTGTTGCACATCGGGTGTCGGCCCGTGGCCGCAGCACCCGCCTGGTCTCCAACGCGACGCCCTCGCGCTAGCAGCCCTTCCCGTTTGCAATCAGGCTCACAGCGAAGCGCGGCTACCGTCACCTGACGGAAACTCTGCTCGCCGCGCCCGGCCCCACCAAACACACCGCCGGGCTGACCGATGGCCAGCCCGGCGCGCGCGCTCGCCTCAGTACCGGTAGTGATCGGCCTTGAACGGCCCGTTGACCGGCACGCCGATGTAGTCGGCCTGGCGCTGGCTCAGCTTGGTCAGCTTGGCGCCGAGCTTGTCGAGGTGCAGCGCGGCGACCTTCTCGTCGAGGTGCTTGGGCAGCACGTAGACGTCCTTGCCGTACTGGTCGCCCTTGGTGAACAGCTCGATCTGCGCCAGCACCTGGTTGGTGAAGCTGCAGCTCATCACGAAGCTCGGGTGGCCGGTGGCGCAGCCGAGGTTCACCAGGCGGCCCTTGGCGAGGATGATGATCTGCTTGCCGTCGGGGAACTTCACCAGGTCGGTGCCCGGCTTCACTTCGGTCCACTCGTAGTTGTCGAGCGCGGCGATCTGGATCTCGCTGTCGAAGTGGCCGATGTTGCAGACGATCGCCATCGGCTTCATCGCCTTCATGTGCTCGGCGGTGATCACGTCCTCGTTGCCGGTCGAGGTGACGAAGATGTCGCAGCGCTTGACCGCCTCTTCCATCGTCACGACCTCGTAACCCTCCATCGCCGCCTGCAGCGCGCAGATCGGGTCGATCTCGGTCACCATCACGCGCGCGCCGCCGTTGCGCAGCGAGTCGGCGCTGCCCTTGCCGACGTCGCCGAACCCGGCGACGCAGGCGACCTTGCCGGCGAGCATCACGTCGGTCGCGCGGCGGATCGCGTCGACCAGCGATTCCTTGCAGCCGTAGAGGTTGTCGAACTTGGACTTGGTCACGCTGTCGTTCACGTTGATCGCCGGGAACGGCAGCTTGCCCTGCTTGGCGAGGCTATAGAGCCGGTGCACGCCGGTGGTGGTCTCTTCGGAGACGCCGTGGATCGCCTTGACCGTCTTGGTCAGGTAGCCGGGCTTTGCGGCGAGGAAGGCCTTGAGCGCACGGACGAACTCGATTTCCTCGGCGTTGCTCGGCTCGAACAGCGGCTCGCCGGCCTCGACCCGCGCGCCCCACAGCGCGAACATCGTCGCGTCGCCGCCGTCGTCGAGGATCATGTTGCAGGTTTCGTCCCCGGAACCGTCAGCGTCCCAGTCGAAGATCTTGCCGACGTAGTCCCAATACTCGGCGAGGCTCTCGCCCTTGATCGCGAAGGTCGGGATGCCCGCGGCGGCCATCGCCGCGGCGGCGTGGTCCTGGGTCGAGAAGATGTTGCAGGTCGCCCAGCGCAGCTCGGCGCCGAGCGCGACGAGCGTTTCCATCAGCACCGCGGTCTGGATGGTCATGTGCAGCGAGCCGGTGATCTTCGCGCCCTTGAGCGGCTGCGACACGCCGTATTCCTCGCGCGTGGCCATCAGACCCGGCATCTCGGTCTCGGCGATCTGGATTTCGGCCCGGCCGTAGTCGGCCAGGGCGATGTCCTTGACGATGTAGTCGTTCTCGACGACGGCAACAGTGGCCACGCGCAATACTCCTGTGCTTTCGAGGGAGGGCGCAGCCGGGGCTCCATGCGAACGCCTGTGTCGGTGGGGCACATAGCCCGCTCACCCGCCCGAGGTAAAGCCTGCAAAAGAAGCGGGCGGCACCGCATGCGGCACCGCCCCGAGCAAGTTCACGTCGAGAGGGAGGAAGATCCCTGCAGCAGCGGAGGCTGGACCTGGGCGTTTACCGATTCTTCAAGATCGATGGTAAAGCGCGATTAACCTTGTTCGCCCTGCCGGCGTTGACCATCGGCGCGCCGCCCGCTCGGCGCGCAAATCCGGTTGCAAGGCCCGGCGGCGCGACTATCTGGAAGCCGGACGAGGGACAGGAAGGACTTCACATCATGACGATTTCGAAGGGCGACAGGATTCCGGACGTGACGCTGGTCAAGGCGACCGACAGCGGCCCCGAGAAAGTCCAGAGCGGCGAATACTTCGCGGGCAAGAAGGTGGCGCTGTTCTCGGTCCCCGGCGCGTTCACCCCGACCTGCTCGGCCCGGCACCTGCCCGGGTTCGTCGACAAGGCCGAGGAGCTCAAGGGCAAAGGCGTCGACGAGATCGTCGCCACTGCGGTCAACGACGCGTTCGTGCTCGGCGCGTGGAACAAGGCGTCTGGCTCGGGCGACATCACGATGCTGGCCGACGGCAACGGCGAGTTCGCCGAGGCGCTCGGGCTGACGATGGACGGCAGCGGGTTCGGCCTCGGCAAGCGCGGTCAGCGCTTCTCGATGATCGTCGACGACGGCGTGGTGACCGAGCTCAACGTCGAGGCCCCGGGCGACTTCAAGGTCTCGAGCGCGGAGCATATGCTCGGGCAGCTCTGAGCTCCAGGCAGCGAAAGGGCGCCCTCCCTGGGGCGCCCTTCCTCTTCGGCGGGGGAACCGGTCCGCCTTGGACTGTTAACGACTTCAGGCGTCGCGCGTTGCCTCAGGCCCGGCTTCGTCCGGCGAACCGGTCGAATTGCGGGCCGAAGGGTTGCCCGCCGGCAGCACCCGCGGATTGCGCAGCACCGCGGCCGAGAGCAGCGCCACGAGCAGGCCGAC
Organism: Croceibacterium sp.; assembly: GCA_036519255.1. GTDB lineage: Bacteria > Pseudomonadota > Alphaproteobacteria > Sphingomonadales > Sphingomonadaceae > Croceibacterium_A. Next base: position 3,148 of record DATDLP010000351.1, on the reverse strand, counting down.
CGGGAAGATCTCGAGGAAGGTCATGCCCATCCGCGGCAGCGGCTGCGCGTAGATCTCGATCGCCCACGCCATGTCGCGCTCGGTCGCCGCGATCTCCGCAGCGCTCGCCCCGCTGGCCCGCATGTCGGCCAGCACGCCGGTTGCGTAAGTCTCGATGAAATTGCCCTCGCTCGTCGCGAGATAGGCCTCCCACCCGGCGACATAGATCGCGCCGGCGACCAGCGCGATGCCGAGGCCGAGCAGCAGCGCGCGTCCGAAGCCGACCACGCCGCCGCATTCGACATCGCGATAGCGCTTCACCCCGGCGAAGATCAGCGACAGCGCCACGAGCATGACGAGATAGCCGAACCACTCGGTCTGCAGGTGGTTGAGATCCTCGAACACGAAGCTCGAGCTGATCGCGGCGATGGTGATGGCGCCGGCGATCGTGCCGTAGACCAGGACGTAGCGCATGGCTTCTCCTCCTCAAGCGGCGGCGGTCGGCTCCCACAGCTCGATCGCGTTGTCCTCGGGATCGTGCACCCGCGCGAAGCGGCCCACGCCTTCCATCTCCTGCTCCTGCGTCACCGCGATCCCCGCCGCTCGCAGCCCGGCGAGCAGCCCGTCGAGGTCGCGCACACGCAGGTTGATCATCGCCTGCTTGTCGGCGGCGAAGTAGTCGCTGTCGGCCTTGAACGGCTCGAACACCGTCGGGCCGGCCTCCTGGTACCAGACCCATTCGTTGCTGTGACCGGTGACCGGGTCCTGGCCCACGCCGCCGCCGACCCCGAGATGCTCGCGGTACCACGCCTTGAGCGCGGACGGATCCTTCGCGCGAAAGAAGTAGCCGCCCATTCCCGTCACCGGCATCGCACCCTCCATCGTTGCTGACCGGCGGCAATGTGCACCACCCGCGGCGTGCGATCCATCGCCCGAAAGGGTGATTGCGGGGTGCTGCGGCGGAAAGCCTAGCGGATCAGCGCGAGGAAGCGCGCCTTCTCGACCGCCTGCACCCGGCGCTGCACCGCGAGCTTCTCGTAGACCCGCGCGACATGCGTCTTCACCGTGTTGGGCGAGATGCCGAGCGTGCGCGCGATCTCCTTGTTCGATTCGCCCGCCGCGAGCCGGTCGAGGATGTCGAGCTCGCGCGGGCTCAGGCCGAGCGAGCGGACCGCCGCCGCATTGCGCTCGAATGGCCCCTCAGCGGCCCGCCGCGGGGTCAGCCGGTTGCCGAGCCACGCGCCAAGCACGACCGCCCCGCCCGCGACCAGCAGCAGGTAGATCTCGAATGAGAACGTCCGCGCGAGGTAGCGGTACTCGAGCCACGCCAGCAGCGTCGCCGCGAGCCCGAGCGCCAGCGCATAAAGAACGATCACCCTCGCCATCGCCGGCGAGAATGCCACGGCTCAGGCGATCAGGACACCCACTGCACGTCGGCGCCGAGCGCGACGAAGTTGTCGACGAACCGCGGGTGCGCGCGGCGGATCGGATCGGCGTCGAGGATGGTCGATTCGCCGTCGATCGACGAGGCGACCATCAGCAGCGCGATCGCCACGCGGATGATGTACGGGCTGGTCACCGTCGCCGGCGCCAGCCGGTCGCCGCCGAAGGTGATGAGCCGGTGCGGATCGCACAGCAGCGTGTGCGCGCCGAACAGGCTGAGCTCGGTGTGCCAGGTCAGCCCGCCTTCGTAGACCTTGTTCCAGAACATCATCTGCCCCTCGGCCTTGACCCCGAGTGCGATGAAGATCGGCAGCAGATCGGCCGGGATGTAGGGCCAAGGCGCCGCCTCGACCTTGGTGATCAGGTGCGAGGTGAAGTTCTCCTCGACCACCAGGCGGTCGGGCGCGTCGAGCCGCGACCAGCCGCCTTCGTGCCGCACCTCGGCGCCGAACTTGGCGAACGTGCGGTTTATCAGATCGAAGTGCTCGGGATGTCCGTTGCGCACGCGGATGTCGCCGCCGGTCACCGCCGACAGCGCGAGGAAGGTGGCGATCTCGTGGAAGTCGTCGGTGAACGTATAGTCGGCGCCGGCAAGCTTGCCGTTGCCCTCGACCGTGACCATCGAGGTGCCCTTACCCTCGATCCGGGCGCCCATCAGCTCGAGGAAGGTGCACATCTCCTGCACGTGCGGCTCGCACGCGGCGTTGACGATCTGCGAGCTGCCCTTCACCGTCAGCGCGCTGAGGATGAAGTTCTCGGTCGTGGTCACCGAGGCGTACTCGAGCCACATCCGCGCCGCCTCGCCCGTCCCGGTGACGCGAAACACGATGTCGTGCCCCGCCTGGCTCACGTCGGCGCCGAACGCGCGGAACACCGCGACGTGCGGATCGATCTCGCGCGCGCCGAGCGTGCATCCCTTGACCTCGTGCTCGAGCCGCGCCTCGCCGAGCCGCACCAGCAGGCCGGGGATCATCATGATCGAGGCGCGCATCGCCTGCGGCAGCCGCGCCGGCGTGCCGGGGGCCACGGTCGAGTGATCGATCCGCAGCACCTTGGCATCCTTGTCCCACTCGACGGTCGAGCCGAGCTCGCCGAAGAATTCGACGATGCGGGTCACGTCGGTGATCTCGGGCACGTTGCGCAGCGTGATCGGCCCATCGCTCAGCAGCGTGGCGCAGAGCACCGGCAGCACGGCGTTCTTGTTGGCGCTGGGCTCGACGCTGCCGGTGAGGGGCTTGCCCCCGCGGACGAGTAGTGCAGTCAATTCAGTATCCCATCAGCTTGAGGACTTCCTGCCGGCTCTTCTCGTCGCGGCGGAACACGCCCATGATCCGGCTGGTGACCATGTTGACGCCGGGCGTGCGCACCCCGCGCGCTGTCATGCATGCGTGGCTCGCCTCGATCACCACCGCGGCGCCCTTGGGCTGCAGCTCGTCCCAGATGCACTGCGCGACCTCGGCGGTGAGCCGCTCCTGGATCTGCAATCGCCGGGCATAGGCGTGCAGCACGCGCGCGAGCTTGGAGATGCCGACCACGCGGTCGGTCGGCAGGTAGGCGATCGCCGCCTTGCCGATGATCGGCGCCCTGTGGTGCTCGCAGTGGCTCTGGAACGGGATGTCCTTGAGCAGCACGATCTCGTCGTAGCCGCCGACTTCCTCGAACGTCCGGCTCAGGTGGCTCGCCGGGTTCTCGCCGTAGCCCTGGCAGTATTCCTTCCACGCGCGCG
>DATDLP010000350.1:0-3351 GCA_036519255.1 Croceibacterium sp. | reverse complement strand
GGGGGCGGGGGGAGCCGGTGCCTCCGCAAGATGGGCCGTCCGCATCGCAGCGCGAACATGACTGAATTGTGTCCCCAACGCATCCGGGGAAAAGCCCCGAGTTGCGGCCGGCAACGACCCTAAAGGTCGTCGGCGTCGAGGTATTCGATCTCCATCCCGAGCGTCGCGAGCTGATCGTCGATTTGCTTGCGGTCGCCGACAACCACGATCGCCAGGTCGTCCGGCGCCAGATACTGCCGCGCGGCCGCATCGATCTGCGCGGCGTCGATCGCGCGATAGATCGCGGGCAGGCTTGCCTGATAGCTGTCGGGGCGCCCGAGCAGCTGGTTGTCGAGCAGCGCGCCGAGCACCTGGCTGTTGGTCTGGAAGCTGTTGGGCAGCCCGCGGATGTTGCCGTCGGTGACGCGCTGCAGCTCGTCCTCGCCGACCCCCCTGGTGGTGGCGAAAGCCGCCATGTCCTCGAGAATCAGGCGGATCGAATCCGCGGTACGGTCCGCCTGCACCGGGGTCATCACCGCGAGCGAGCGCGGGCCGGCGACCGTCGGCAGGCCGCTGCGGATGCCGTAAGTCCAGCTCTTTTCCTCGCGCAGGTTAAGATTGAGCCGCGAGAGGAAGCCGTCGCCGATCACCTCGTTGGCGAGCCCGAGCGCCTCGGGCAGCTTGCCCTCGAGCGGCAGCACGCGTGCGAGCAGCAGCACCGATTGCGGCGAGTTCGGGCGGTCGATCACCACCAGCCGGCGCTTCGCCGGAGGGATCGCGGCGGCGAGATTCTTGACCGGGCGCGGGGTGGCAGGCGCGCGCCAGTCGCCGAACGCGGCTTCGAGCGCGGGTATCACCTCGGCCATGGTCACATCGCCGACCACGGTGAAGCGCGCGGTGTCGGGGCGCAGCCAGGTGCGGTGCTGTTCGGCCAGCGTCTCGGGCGTCAGCGTCTCGATCGCCGAGGTCGTGCCGGTGGCGCCGACCGAGCCGTAGGGATGCGCGTCGCCGTAGATCAGCGGTCCGAGCGCGCGATAGGCGAGGCCGCTCGGGCTGGCGAGTTCCTGCGCAATCTCGGCCAGCCGCTGGTCCTTGACCCGCGCGACCTCGGCCGGATCGAACGCGGGGCGGCGCACCACGTCGGCCATCAGCTCGAGCGAAGGCCGGAGGTTGGCGGTCAGCGCGCTCATCGCCACGCTGTTCACGTCCATCCGCGTGCCGGTGGAGATGTCGGCGCCGAGCCGCTCCTGCGCGATCGCGATGTCCATCGCCGAGCGCGAGGTGGTGCCTTCCTCGAGCAGCTCCATCATCAGCGACTGGGTGCCCGCGCGCGCGCCGCCGTCGGCGGCGTCGCCCGCGTCGAACGCGATCGCGATCGAGACCTTAGGGATCGAAGTGCGCCGCGCGAGCGTGACCGGGATGCCGTTCGACAGCGTCGCGTGCTCGACCGCGGGGAAAGTCAGCTCGCCGACCGGGGCGACCTCGGGGAATTCGCGCTTCGGCCCTTGCGCCAGCGGCGCCGCGGGCGCGCGTGCGTCGGGCGCCGGAGGCGCGACGGTGCCTTCGTCGCCCCAGCCGCCCATCGCCCCGCCGTCCTCGGTGCGCTCGCCCGGCACCACGGTCAGCGTGTACGCCGGGCGGTTGAGCCAGCGCTGCAGCGCGCCCTTGACCTGATCGGGGGTGAGCGCGGCCACTTGCGCCAGCTCGGCTTTGTAGTTCGCCGGGTCGCCCGCGTAGAGCAGCCCTTCGGCCAGCGTCGCGCCTTTGCCGTAGAATCCGCCAACCTGCTCGAGCGCGCCGATCTGCTGCGAGACGATCTGCGTCGCCGCGCGGCGCAGCTCGTCCCCGGTCGGGCCCTGCGCGACGAGCTCGGCGATGACCTGGTCGAAGCGCGCTTCGGCTGCGGCGGTCTCGACACCGGGCTTCACGTCCATCTCGACCATCACCAGGCTGATCTGCTCGTGCTGCTGCGCGGTCGCGCTGACGCGCACCGCGAGCTGTTCGCCGCGCACCAGCACGGTGTCGAGCCGCGAGCTGGCGAGGCCGCCGAGCACGTGCAGCCCGACCCCGAGCGGCACCGCGTCGGGATCGGTCAGCGCCGGGCCGCTCCACGCGCGGTAGAGCCGCGTCACCGGAACCTGATCGGCCATCTGCTCGCGCACCGGGGCGGCGAGCGTGACCGGCGGGGCCTGCGGCTGGACCACCTCGGGGCCGCGCGGGATGTCGGCGAACCAGCGCTCGACCATCGGCCGCGCGGTCGCCATGTCGATGTCGCCGGCCAGCACGAGCACCACGTTGTTGGGCGCGTAGTTGTCGGTGAACCACTTGCGCACGTCGGCGAGGCTGGCGGCGTCGAGATCGGCCATCGAGCCGATCGTCGAGTGGCGGTACGGATGGCCGACCGGGAACAGCGCGTCGCCGAGCTTGTAGTCGACCAGCGCGTAAGGCTGGTTGTCGCCCTGGCGCTTCTCGTTCTGCACCACGCCGCGCTGCTTATCGAGCTTGTCCTGCGTGACCGCGCCGAGCAGGTGGCCCATGCGGTCGCTTTCCATGAACAGCGCGAGGTCGAGCGCGCCGGTCGGCACGGTCTCGACGTAGTTGGTGCGATCGTACCAGGTCGATCCATTGGTGCTGGTCGAGCCCGCCGCTTCGAGCGGCACGTCGAAGCTCTCGACGTTCTCGCTGCCGCCGAACATCAGGTGCTCGAACAGGTGCGCGAACCCGGTGCGCCCGCGCGGCTCGTGCTTCGAGCCGACGCGGTAGTAGATCGTCACGCCGACGATCGGCGCCTTCCTGTCGGTGTGGACGATCGTGGTCAGCCCGTTGGGCAGCGTGAACGTCTCGTAGGGAATGTCGACTTCGGCGACGAGCGCAGACAGCGGCGCAGGCTCGGCCTGCTGGGCCTGGACCGGAACGCTGAGACTGAAGGAAAGCGCGACCGCGGATGCGACAATACGGAATGGTTTCATCCGAACCGAATAGCACGCCCGCCGCAGCAGGATAGACGGGGAATCAACAGTTGGTCGAGGCGCGTCGGCGTTTCGCCTGTCGGACCCCCGACCGCTTGCGTGCGGGGCGTGAACTTCGCAAGATGGCGGCTTTGCCGCACAGGAGTTGCCGATGTCCCGTTCAAGCCGGTCCGTAGTCTCGTTGCTGGCCCTTGCGCTCGCCTCGGGCGCGCCCGGTGCTGCGCAGGCACAGCAAGCGGCCGGATCGCGCGTGGCGCCGAGCGAGGTGGCGAACAGCGCCGAGCGACCGCTGGCGTTTGCCGCCGGCGCGCCGGCCGAGGCCGCTCTGGTCATCGTGGTCTCGTCCGCCGCGCTGCCCGAGGGCCTGCCGCTCGCGGGGCACGAGCGCGAGGCGATCGAGCGC
>DATDLP010000349.1:0-3455 GCA_036519255.1 Croceibacterium sp. | reverse complement strand
CGTGCCGACGACCTCGTCACCATCGAGCGCGACCAGCAGCAGGTCGCGCTGGACCGCGAGCTTGGCCGGAATGGCGACCTCCGCGCGGTTGTGCGGCGGATCGTCGGGAAAGGCCTCGAGCCAGAGCGCGCGGACGCCGTCGAAGTCCGCGTCCCGGTAAGCCTCAATCCGGATCACGCCGGGCTCAGCTTCCGCGCCGCGCCAGCCAGTCCTCGAGCCACTTGATCGAGTAGTCGCCGTTGAGCACGTCGGGATCGCGCAGCAGTTCGGCATGCAGCGGGATCGACGTCTTGACGCCCTCGACGACCATCTCCTCGAGCGCCCGCCTGAGCCGCATGATGCAGCCTTCGCGCGTGCGGCCGTAGACAATCAGCTTGGCGATCATCGAATCGTAGTACGGCGGGATGCGGTAGCCGGCGTAAAGCCCCGAATCGACGCGGACGTGCATGCCGCCCGCCGCGTGGTAGGCAGTGACCAGCCCCGGGCTCGGCGCGAACGTGAACGGGTCCTCGGCGTTGATCCGGCACTCGATCGCGTGGCCCTTGAACTCGATCTCGTCCTGGCTGACCGAGAGCGGCTTGCCGTCGGCCACGCGGATCTGCTCGCGCACCAGGTCGACCCCGGTGATCGCCTCGGTCACTGGATGCTCGACCTGCAGCCGGGTGTTCATCTCGATGAAGTAGAACTCGCCGTTCTCCCACAGGAACTCGATGGTCCCCGCGCCGCGATAGCCCATCGCGGCCATCGCCTGCGCGACCACGCCGCCCATCCGCGCGCGTTCCGCGGGCGTGATGATCGGGGAGGGTGCTTCCTCGAGCACCTTCTGATGGCGCCGCTGCAGCGAGCAGTCGCGCTCGCCGAGGTGGATCGCGTTGCCTTTGCCGTCGCCGAAGATCTGGAACTCGATGTGCCGCGGGTTGCCGAGGTACTTCTCGAGATAGACCGTGTCGTCGCCGAACGCGGCCTTGGCCTCGGCGCCGGCCTGGCGCATCAGCGCCTCGAGCTGTTCGGGCCCGGTGCAGACCTTCATCCCGCGCCCGCCGCCGCCCGAGGCGGCCTTGATGATCACCGGATAGCCGATCGCCTGGGCGATCTTCTCGGCCTCGCCGGCGTCGGAGATCGCCCCGTCGGAGCCCGGCACCAGCGGCAGCCCGAGCTTGCCCGCGGTGCGCTTGGCCTCGACCTTGTCGCCCATCGTTCGGATGTGCTCGGGCTTGGGCCCGATCCAGACGATGTCGTGCGCCTCGACGATCTCGGCGAACTGCGCGTTCTCGGAGAGGAAGCCGTAGCCCGGATGGATCGCGTCGGCGCCCGAGATTTCGGCCGCCGAGATGATCGCCGCCTGGTTGAGGTAGCTTTCCGAAGCCTGCGGCGGGCCGATGCAGATCGCGTGGTCGGCCAGCCGCACATGCATCGCGTCGGTGTCGGCGGTCGAGTGCACCGCGACCGTCTCGATGCCCATCTCGTGCGCGGCGCGGTGGATGCGCAGCGCGATCTCGCCGCGGTTGGCGATCAGCAGCCGGGTAATGGGCATCGGATCAGCCGACCACGACCAGCGGCTGGTCGAACTCGACCGGCTGCGCGTTCTCGATCAGGATCTGCTGCACGGTGCCGTCGGCGGTCGCGGCGATCGGGTTCATCACCTTCATCGCCTCGATGATCAGCAGGGTCTGGCCCGCCTTGACCTTGTCGCCGACCTTGATGAACGGATCGGAGCCCGGCTCGGACGAGAGGTAGGCGGTGCCGACCATCGGCGAGCGCAGCGCATTGGCGGCGATCGGCGCTGGCTCGGCGGCGGGTGCAGCAGCGGCAGGCGCCGCGACAGGCGCGGCCGCGACGGGCGCCGGCGCGTACGCCACGGCCTGGCCGACCGGCGCCGCGTGACGGGCGACACGTATCTTGCGGTCGCCGTCCTCGACCTCGATCTCGGTCAGACCGGTGTCGGTCAGCACCTCGGCCAGCTGGCGAATCAGCTTGGTATCGACCTTCATGCCGTTGGTGCTTGCCCCGGCACCTTTTTCCGATGTGCCTTTGTTATCGGCCATTCATTCCTCGCGACGTAGGACCCCTTGGGCGGGCGTATGCGATTTGCCGCGCGGCAAGGCAAGCGGTGGTTGCGCTTGTGACGGTCTAGCGACGGTCTACAGCCGCGACGCCGCCTCGAGCGCCAGTTCGTAGCCATAGGCGCCGAAGCCGGCGATGGTTCCCTTGGCGGCCATCGCCACGAAGCTCTTGTGGCGATAGGCCTCGCGCGCGGCGGGATTCGAGATGTGCACCTCGATCACCGGCGTCCTGATCGAACGGATCGCGTCGTACAGCGCGAGGCTGGTATGCGTCAGCGCGCCGGCGTTGAGCAGCACCGCCTTCGCGCCTTCGGCCTGCGCCTCGTGCAGCCAGTCGCACAGATGGCCCTCGTGGTTCGACTGGCGCATGTCGATCTCGAGCCCGAGTCCGCGCGCCTTGTCCTCGAGCCGCGCGGCGATGTCGTCGAGCGTGTCCGAGCCGTAGATCTCCGGCTCGCGCAGCCCGAGCAGGTTGAGGTTGGGCCCGTTTAGAACGTAGACTCGGTTCGACATGCTACTCCCCTCTGGGACCGGCGGCTTAGCGGCATCACGACGACAGCGCAAAAGTCAAAGAGGCGGGCACTCGCGTGGAACGCATGGATCGCGGAAGTTCATGAAGTTCACGCCACGTTCCCCCCAAAAACCGTCCCTTCGAAGTCCCGAACGCTTGCGCGCGGGAAACCGATAGAGGCGAGTCGGTCCTCATGAATCGAACATAGGCAGAACATGCGGGTGTAGGACAGCGATTTTTCTTCCACGCCGCCCGTCGACGCGGATCACACGATGATGTTCGCCCCGCCGTCGATATAGATCGTGCCTCCGGTGATCCGGTGCGCCCAGGGCGTAGCCAGGTAGGCGCACGCGTGGCCGACGTCGTCGATGTCGACCAACTGGCCGAGCGGGGATTCCGCCGCGGCCTGGTTGAGCAGCAGCTCGAAGTCCTTGATCCCCGAGGCCGCCCGGGTCTTGAGCGGGCCGGGCGAGATCGCGTGGACGCGGATGTTGCGCGGCCCGAGCTCGTAGGCGAGGTAGCGGCAGGAAGCCTCGAGCGCGGCCTTGACCGGGCCCATCACGTTATAGTTCGCCACTACCCGGTTGGCGCCGACGTAGCTCATCGCGAACAGCGTGCCGCCGTCGGGCATCAGCGGCGCGGCGAGCTTGGCCATGCGCACGAACGAATGGCAGGAGACGTCGATCGCGCGCGCGAACCCTTCGGCCGAGCAGTCGAGCAGCCCGCCCTGGAGGTCATCCTTGGGAGCGAAGGCGATCGAGTGCACCAGGCTGTCGAGCTTGCCCCAGGTTGCCGCGATCTGCTCGAACACCGCCTCGAGCTCGCCCGGTGTCTCGACGTTGAGCGGGGCCTTGATCTGTGCGCCGAGCGCGTCGGCGAGC
>DATDLP010000348.1:0-19180 GCA_036519255.1 Croceibacterium sp. | reverse complement strand
CGCGGGCCTCGTCGAAGCGTTCGCGCGGCAGGGCTCGCACGTCGTGTTCCTCGATCTCGACCGGTCCGCCGGCGAGGCGCTCGCGGCGCAGCTCGGCTCGGCGCGTTTCCTCGCCTGCGATTTGCGCGACACCGAAGCACTCACCGCCTGCGCCGCGGAGGCGATCGCCATGCTCGGCGGGGCCGACGTGCTGCTCAACAACGCCGCCAGCGACGATCGCCACGGCTACGCCGAGATCACCCCCGAGTACTGGGACGAACGCATCGCCACCAACTTGCGGCATCTGTTCTTCATGGCCCAGGCGGTGGTTCCGGCGATGCGCGCGGCGGGCGGCGGGGCGATCGTCAACTTCGGCTCGATCTCGTGGCACCTGGGCTTGCGCGACCTGGTGATCTACCAGACCGCCAAGGCCGGCATCGAAGGCCTGACCCGCAGCCTCGCGCGTGAGCTCGGGCGCGACAACATCCGCGTCACCACGATCGTGCCCGGCAACGTGCAGACCCCGCGCCAGGCCAAGTGGTACACCCCCGAAGGCGAGGACGAGATCGTGGCGGCACAATGCCTCAACGGCCGCATCCAGCCCGCGGACGTGGCGGCGCTGGCGCTGTTCCTGGCCTCCGACGACGCACGGCTGTGCACCGGGCACGAATACTTCATCGATGCGGGGTGGCGCTGAGTTGGCGGATCCGGTCTCGGTTCTCGCCGTCGGCGCGATGCTGGGCGAAGGCCCGGTGTGGGTCGGCGATGCCGTGTGGTTCGTCGACATAAAGCGGCACAAGGTCCACCGGTTCGACCCGGTAGCCAGGGCGCACCGGGCGTTCGAGGCGCCCGACCAGGTCGGCTGGGTGCTGCCGGCCGAAGGCGGCGGGATGATCGCCGGGATCAGGACCGGGCTGCACCGGTTCGATCCCGCGAACGGCGTGTTTGCGCTGCTGTACGACCCGGAGCCGCAGCATCCGGGCAATCGCCTCAACGATGCCACCACCGACGTGCACGGTCGGCTGTGGTTCGGCTCGATGGACGACGGCGAGTCGCAGCTGACCGGCTATCTCTACCGCTGCGCCGGCGGGCAGTGCACCGACTCCGGACTGCCGCCGGTGGCGATCACCAACGGCCCTGCGTTCAGCGCCGACGGGACCGTGCTCTATCACACCGACACGCTCGGCCGCGTGATCTACCGCGCCCCGGTCAACGACGACGGCTCGCTCGGCGCGCCGGTGCCGTTCGTGACGATCGAGGACGGCGCGGGCTACCCCGACGGGCCGGTGGTCGATGCCGAGGGCTGCCTGTGGACCGGGCTCTACGCGGGCTGGAGCGTGCGGCGCTACGACCCCGCGGGCAAGCTGATCGAAACCGTGCGCCTGCCGACCGCCAACGTGACCAAGATGTGCTTCGGCGGGCCCGATCTGAAGACCGCCTACGTCACCAGCGCGCGCAAGAACCTCGATGCGGCCGCGCTCGCAGCGCAGCCAGAGGCGGGCAACCTGTTCGCGTTCGAGCCGGGCGTGGCCGGTCTCCCGGTGACGCCGGCGAAGATCGCGGGGCTGGGCTAGTCTAGCCGGCATAAGCTGGCTTTCCCCTCCCGCAAGCGGGAGGGGAAACCGGCGCGACTTCGATTGGTCTCAACCGCCCCGCGTGCTCGGGCGCCGGCGCGGCGCGGCGTCGGACTGGCGCCGGATCAGCTCGAACTCCGCCTGCGCATGCGGCTTGCGCGCGGTGTCATCCTGCGATCTGCGCGCGCGGATTTCCCTGACCAGCAGGTCGAGCGCGGTGCGCGACATCTCGAACACCGGCTGGCGGATCGTCGTGAGCTCGGGCCAGATCGTCGTCGCCAGCGCGGTGTCGTCGAACCCGCACACCGTGAGATCGCCCGGCACGTCGAGCCCGCGCCGGTGCGCGATCGCGACCGTTGCGGCGGCCATGTCGTCGTTCGAGGCGAAGATCGCAGTCGGCGGATCGGCCAGCTCGAGCAGCTGCTCGGCCGCGTCCAGTCCCGAGCGATAGGTGAACAGGCCCTGCGCGATCAGCTCGGGCCCGTCGGGCAGCCCGGCGTCGCGCAACGCGTCCTTGTAGCCCTCGAGCCGCTCGTCGCTCGCGGTCTGCCGCGGATTGCCCTTGATGAAGCCGATGCGCCGGTGGCCGAGCGTGGCGAGGTGGCGCGTCATCTCGAATGCCGCAGCGTGATCGTTGATGCTGACCGATAGTGCCCAGTCGGGCGCGCGGCCGGTCGCCACCGCGACCACCGGGATGTTGCGCTGGTGGATCGCCTCGAGCACCGGCAGCGATTCGCTCAGCGGCGGCGTCAGGACGATGCCGTCGAGCCGGGCGCGGATCAGGTGCTCGACCGCGCTCTTCTCCTCGGCTTCGTCGTCGCACTTCTCGACGATCAGCTGGACGTTGAGCCGGCTCGCCTGGTCGAGGCTGCCGACCAGCAGCTGGCTCAGATAGTTGAAGCTCGGGTTCGAGTGCAGCAGTCCGATGCGGATCTCCTCGCCGCCGGCGAGCGTGCGCGCGGCACTGCTGGGCGCGTAGTCGAGCGCCTTGATCGCTGCCTCGACCCGCGTGCGCGTCTCCTCGCGGACGTTGGATTCGCCGTTGATCACCCGGCTGACCGTCATCGGCGAAACCCCGGCGCGGGCGGCGACGTCGCTGATCGTCGGCGCGTTGCGCTGCCGGCGGGTTCCCCTCGGTTCACTCATGTTTCGGTGGCCCTCACCTTGGGGCGGTTAGGGCAAGAGGGTGACATAAGGCAAGATGCCCGCTCGAAACGTGCCATCAGGGGTGACCCGGGGCGTATTGGTAGAGCTGCGCCTTGTACCACGCGAGATCGTGCTCGGGCGGCGCGGCGCCCGCCGGCAACGGCAGCCCGTTGAGGCTCATCCAGTAGGCGAGGCTCGCATCGCGCCACCAGCGCGCATCGCGCTCCTCGATCGCAAGGAACGCGGCGGTCTTCTCCCAGCGCTCGGCGTCGATCAGCGGGCGCAGCGCGTCCCACTCGCGGCGCATGCCGCTGACGTACGCCACGCCCGCGTCGTAGCGCGCGACCAACTCGTCCCACAGCGGCCGGCCGCTGGCCATGCGATACGTCCACGGCAGGTGATGGAACCACAGCAGGTCGCTTTCCGGCGTGGTCTTCGGGTCGGCTAGCAGCGCGGCGAGCCGCGGCGCGTACTGGCCGATCGCATTGCTGCCGGTCGCCGTGCGGTCGAAGCCGATCCCGTTGGCGTCCGCCCGGTGGTAGTAGGCCGGGTTCCACTCAGGGCGCGCGAGGTCGGCGATCCACGGTGCCGGCCCGTAGTGGTGCCCGGTCGCGAACAGGTGCGCGAGGCCGAACGCGCCGGTGTAGTTCACCACCGCCTCGCGCGAGCCCATCATCATCCGCACGACCGGCTCGACCACCTTGGGGTCGGGCGAGAAGGTCTGCGCCGCCCACTCGCGGGCGATCGCCTCGGCCGGCAGCGTCGGATCCCACGCGAGCCGCCCGAACGCGTACCAGTTGGCCTGGTTGAAGGTGGAGCCCGACCAGTCGCGCGAGCGGCCGACGTTGGATACGCCGGCGATCCCGGTCAGCGCATGGTCCTCGGCGTTTCCGTTGATCACGTCCGCCACGATCGGCCCGTCGTCGCCCTCGTAGCTACGCGCCCTGACGGCGCCGCCATCGCGCGCCGGGCCTTCGCCGCCGACGTAGGTTTTCGCGGCGAGCACCTCCTCGAACAGCGGGCCGAGGTAGGCGACGCTGGTGCCCTGGCCGAGGTACTCCTTGGTGATCTGCAGCTCGAGCATCAGCGGCGTCTGCGGCATCGCCCCGAACAGCGGGTGGAACGGCTCGCGCGGCTGGAAGTCGATCGCGCCGTTCTTGACCTGCACCAGCACGTTGTCGGCGAACGTGCCGTCGAGCGGCTTGAATTCCGAGTAGGCCTGCTTGGCGCGGTCCTCGGGATTGACCTCGGAGTAGACGAACGCCCGCCACATCACCACGCCGCCGTGCGGCGCCACCGCCGCGGCGAGCATGTTGGCGCCGTCGGCATGCGTGCGGCCGTAGTCGCCCGGGCCCGGCTGGCCCTCGCTGTTGGCCTTGACCAGGAACCCGCCGAAATCGGGGATCGCGCGGTAGATCTCGTCGGCCTTGGCCGCCCACCACGCGCGCACCGCCGGGTCGAGCGGATCGCCGGTCGGCAGCCCGCCGAGGTCGCGCGGGGCGCTGAAGCGGGCGGAGAGGTAGACCTTGATCCCGTAAGGCCGGAACACGTCGGCCAGCGCCGCGGCCTTGGCGATGTAAGCGGCGGTCAGGCTGTCGGCCTTGGCGTTGACGTTGTTGAGCACCACGCCGTTGATCCCGAGCGAAGCCTCGGCGCGCGCGTAGTCGGTGTAGCGCGGGTCGTTGTAGTCGGGCAGCGTCCACCAGTCCCACAGCGAGCTGCCCGCGTAGCCGCGCTCGACGAACCCGTCGAGATTGTCCCAGTGGTCGACCACGCGCAGCTTCACGCTCGGCGAGGAATAGAGGTGCAGGTCGTCGAGCGAGCCGCCGGTGTCGAGGTGGCGCAGCAGCGCGAACGCGCCGTAGAGCAGCCCGCGCTCGCCTTCGCCGGTGACCAGCACGGTCTCCCTGCCGCCGATCCTGGCCGAGGTGATGTAATAGCCCTCGGGACCGAGCGGCCGCGCCAGCCCCAGCGCGGCGACGCGCGGATCGGCAAAGGACGCGAGCAGCACGCGCTTCACGCGCCCGCCGAGCCCGCGGCGCAGTTCGGCCGCGGCGGCGTCGATCATCGGCGTGCGTCGCTCGACCTCGACCGCGGATGTCGCCGTGGCGGCTGCGGGATAGCGCAGCCACAGCCGATAGCCGTCTTCCGCGCGGGCCGGTGCGGCGAGCGCCAGCAGGCTCGCGGCGATGCCCAGACACAGGCCCAAAGCGCCCTTCATCGACCCATTCCTCACCCCGCACGGCATTGACAACGCTCTGCGATGTCGCGCATGTTACCGCTATCACAGCAATGGCATCACGAGCAATGCCATGCATGGGAACGAGGGGAGGAAGGGCGAAATGGCCGCCGATTTGACGCATGGCGAACCGTCGGTGATCGCGCGACGGGACGTGCTTCGGCTCGGTGCCGGTGTCTCGCTGCTGGCCATGCTGCCGGCCGCCGCCCGCGCCGCGACCGGCGAGGCGGCCCCGCTCTACAAGGATCCGCGCGCGCCCGTCGACCTGCGCGTCCGCGACCTGCTGTCGCGCATGACGCTCGAGGAGAAGGCCGCCCAGCTGATCACGCTCTCGCGCACCAAGCGCGACGTGATGGACGACCAGTTGCGGTTCGATCCGGCCAAGGCCAGCGCCGGCTATCCCGACGGCGTCGGCCAGGTCGCCCGGCCGTCGGACCGCGGCGGCGCGGCGACCGCCAACAACACGGTCACCGCTGCGTCGATTGCCGCGACCGGGCGCTGGCGCGCGCCGGCCGACACGATTGCCTTCGTCAACGATGCGCAGAAGTGGTCGCGCCAGAGCACCCGGCTGGGCATCCCGATCCTGTTCCACGAGGAGTCGCTCCACGGCTTCATGGCCCCCGAGGCGACCAGCTTCCCGCAGGCGATCGCGATGGCCGGCACGTTCGACGCCGGCCTCGCCGAGCGGGTCGGCGCGGTGATCGGCCGCGAGGTGCGCGCGCACGGCACCACGCTCACGCTCTCGCCGGTGGTCGACATCGCGCGCGACCCGCGCTGGGGCCGGATCGAGGAGACCTTCGGCGAGGACCCGTTCCTGTGCGGCGAGATGGGTGTCGCCTCAGTCAAGGGCCTGCAGGGCGAGGGCAAGGAGCTCGCCCCGGGCAAGGTCTTCGCCACGCTCAAGCACATGACCGGGCACGGCCAGCCGCAGGCGGGCAACAACGTCGCCCCGGCGCTGCTCGGCGAGCGCGAGCTGCGCGAGGCGTTCTTCCCGCCGTTCCGCGCGGTGGTCGAGCGCACCGGCATCGCCGCGGTGATGCCGTCGTACAACGAGATCGACGGCGTCCCGAGCCACGCCAACAAATGGCTGCTCGGCGATATCCTGCGCGGCGAATGGGGTTTCGACGGGGCGATCGTCTCGGACTACGCCGGGGTCGAGGAGCTGACCACGTTCCACAAGCTCGCGCCCGATCTCGGCACTGCGGCGCACCTGGCGCTGCGCGCGGGGGTCGACTGCGACCTGCCCGACGGCAACGGGTATCGCAAGATCGCGGAGGAAGTGCAGGCCGGGCGCATCCCGATGGCGCTGGTTGACCGCGCGTGCGCGCACATGCTGCGACTCAAGTTCCGCGCGGGGATGTTCGAGGCGGGGCCGGTCGATGCGGCGGCGGCGGCGCGACTGACCGCCAACCCCGAGGCTCGCGCGCTTGCGCTCGAGGCCGCTCGCAAGGCGATCACGCTGCTCAAAAACGACGGCACGCTGCCGCTTGCGGCGGGCGCGCACCCGCGCGTCGCGGTGATCGGGCCCAATACTGCGGTGACCCGGCTCGGCGGCTACTCGTCGATCCCCAAGACCACCGTCTCGCTGCTCGACGGGATCAAGACCCGGCTCGCCGGCAAGGCCGAGGTGCTCCACGCCCAGGGCGTGTTCATCACGCAGGACGAGAACCGCTCGACCAGCGACGTCAAGCTCGCCGACCGCGGCCGCAATCTCGAGCTGATCGCCGAGGCGGTCGAGGTCGCGAAGACCGCCGACGTGATCATCCTCGCGATCGGCGACACCGAGCAGACCAGTCGCGAAGGCTACGCCCGCACGCACCTGGGCGACCGCACCGACATCGACATCGTCGGCGAGCAGAACGAGCTGTTCGACGCGATGAAGGGCACCGGCAAGCCGGTCGTCGTCGTCGCACTCAATGGCCGCCCGCCAAGCTGGCCTAACGTTGTCGCGGGCGCGAACGCCATGCTCGAATGCTGGTACGTGGGCCAGGAAGGCGGCACGGCGATGGCCGAGGCGCTGTTCGGCGACCTGAACCCCGGCGGCAAGCTGCCGGTCACCGTGGTGCGCGACGAAGGGCAGATTCCGTTCTTCTACAACCACAAGCCGTCGGCGCGGCGCGGCTACCTGTTCGCCGATATCAGCCCGCTGTTCCCGTTCGGCTTCGGGCTGTCGTACACGAAATTCGAGCTGTCCGAGCCGCGGCTTTCGGCGCCCAAGATCGGTGTCGCGGCCATGGTGACGGTCGAGGTCGATGTTACCAACACCGGCCAGCGCGCCGGCGACGAGGTGGTGCAGGTCTACGTGCACGACCAGGTCGCCTCGGTCACTCGCCCGGTCAAAGAGCTCAAGGCGTTCGAGCGCGTGACGCTGCAGCCGGGCGAGAAGAAGACCGTGCGCTTCACGCTCGGGCCCGAGGCGTTCCGCATGTGGGACATCGACATGAACGAGGTGGTCGAGCCCGGGCTGTTCGACATCCTTGCCGGGGCCAACAGTCAGGACCTAAAATCGGCTACCCTCGAAATCGCCTGAAAGTAGGCCCATGTCCCGCATCGTTTCCGCTCGCGTCATCGTCACCTGTCCGGGGCGCAACTTCGTCACGCTCAAGATCGAGACCGACGACGGGTTGAGCGGTGTCGGCGACGCCACGCTCAACGGGCGCGAGCTGTCGGTGGCGAGCTACCTGACCGACCACATCGTCCCGATGCTGATCGGGCGCGATCCGGCGCGGATCGAGGACATGTGGCAGCTGCTCTACCGCGGCGCCTACTGGCGGCGCGGGCCGGTGACGATGAGCGCAATCGCCGCGGTCGACATGGCGCTGTGGGATATCAAGGGCAAAGTCGCCGGCCTGCCGGTCTACCAGCTGCTCGGCGGCGCCTGCCGCGAGGGCTGCATGGTCTACGGCCATGCCAACGGCAAGGACGTCGACGAGACGATCGCCAACGCGCTGCATTACAAGGCCGAAGGCTACAAGGCGATCCGGCTGCAGTCGGGCGTGCCGGGGCTGGCTTCCACCTACGGCGTGTCCAAGGACCGCTACTTCTACGAGCCGGCGGACGCCGACCTGCCGACCGAGAACCTGTGGTCGAGCGAGAAGTACCTGCGCTCGGTCCCGCCGTTGTTCGAGGCCGCGCGCGAGGCGCTGGGCTGGGACGTGCATCTGCTGCACGACATCCACCACCGGCTGACCCCGATCGAGGCCGGGCGGCTCGGCAAGGACCTCGAGCCCTATCGCCCGTTCTGGCTCGAGGACGCGGTTCCGGCGGAGAACCAGGCCAACTTCCGCCTGATCCGCCAGCACACCACCACGCCGCTCGCGGTGGGCGAGATCTTCAACTCGATCTGGGACTGCAAGCAGCTGATCGAAGAGCAGCTGATCGACTACATCCGCGCGACCGTGGTCCACGCCGGCGGGATCACCCACTTGCGGCGGATCGCCGCGCTGGCCGATCTCCACAACGTGCGCACCGGGTGCCACGGGGCGACCGACCTGTCGCCGGTGAGCATGGCCGCCGCGCTGCACTTCGGGCTGTCGATCCCCAACTTCGGGATCCAGGAATACATGCGCCACACGGCGGAGACCGACGCGGTCTTCCCGCACGCCTATAGCTTCGCCGACGGCCTGATGCATCCGGGCGAAGCGCCCGGGCTCGGGGTCGAGATCGACGAGGCGCTGGCCGCGCAGCACGAATACCGCCGCGCCTACCTGCCGGTGAACCGGCTCGAGGACGGCACGATGTATCACTGGTAAAAGGGGCAGGGGATGGCGACGGCAGCGGAACGAGGAGGCGCGCCCGCCGGGCGCTATCGCTGGGCGATTTGCGCGCTGCTGTTCTTCGTCATCACGATCAACTACATCGACCGCCAGGTGCTCGGCGTGCTCAAGCCGGTGATCGAGGACGATCTCGGCTGGAGCGAGATCGACTATTCGAACATCGTGCTCGCGTTCCAGGCGAGCTACGCGGTTGGCCTGCTGGTCGTCGGGCGGCTGCTCGACCGGGTCGGTACGCGCCTGGGCATGGCGGTCGCCATCGCACTGTGGAGCCTGGCCGCGATGTTCCACGGCGCCGCCCGGACCGTGCTGGCCTTCATTCTCGCGCGCATCGCGCTCGGCTTGGCCGAGAGCGCGGCCTATCCGGGCGCGGTCAAGGCGGTGGCCGAATGGTTCCCCCGGCGCGAGCGGGCGCTCGCGGTCGGCTTCCTCAACGCGGGAGCCAATGTCGGCGTGATGATGACTCCGATCGTGGGGATCATGGTCGCCGGATTCTACGGCTGGCAGGCGGCTTTTTACGTCACCGGCGCGATCGGCCTGCTCGTGCTGACGGCGTGGCTGCTCCTGTTCCGCGACCCGCGCGAGCACCCGAAGGTGACGGCCGAGGAGCTCGCGTATATCGAGCAGGACGGCGAGGACGCCGCGGGCAAGCCGCTCGGCTGGCTGGACGCGCTGCGCCAGCGGCAGGCATGGTACTTCATCTGCGGCAAGTTCTTCACCGACCCGGTGTGGTACCTGTTCCTGTTCTGGCTGCCCGACTTCTTCGTCAAGACGCAGGGAATGGACCTGTTTCCCAAGGCTGACGAAGGCATCTTCTCCACCATCGGCCCGGCGCTGGTGGCGGTCTACCTGATGGCCGACGTCGGCTCGATCGCCGGCGGCTGGCTGTCGAGCCGGTTCATCAAGCAGGGCTGGAGCGTCAACCGCGCGCGCAAGACCACACTGTTCCTCGCCGCGCTTTGCGCGGTACCGCTGCTCCTGGTGCTCGAAGTGGGCCAGCCGCTGCTTGTGGTGTTGATCATCGGTCTGGCAACTGCCGGGCACCAGGCGTTCTCGTCGAACATCTTCACGATGATTTCCGACCTCTACCCGCGGCGCGCGGTGGCCACGGTGGCCGGGCTCGGCGGCTGCGCCGGGGCCATCGGCGGGATGCTGATCGCCAGCGCGACGGGGCTATCGCTCGAGTATCTCGGTTCGTACATGCCGCTGATGATCTACGCTGGAATCGCCTATCTGCTCGCCTTCACGGTGATCCATCTGCTGGTGCCGAAGATGGAGCCGGCACCCGTCGCTCCGGCCGTATGACCCGTCCGCTCCGCCTCGATCCCGACCGTCTGTTCCCCGCCGAGCCGCGCACGCGTGATATCGCGCGCAGCCTCTACGGCGGGGTGAAGGACCTGCCGATCGTCAGTCCGCACGGTCACACCGACCCGGCCTGGTTCGCGTACAACGAACCGTTCGCCGACCCCGCCACGCTGCTGATCGTCCCCGACCACTACCTGTTCCGCATGCTCTACAGCCAGGGCGTGCGGCTCGAGGACCTCGGCATCCCGACGCGCGACGGCACCCCGGTCGAGACCGACCCGCGCACGATCTGGCGCCGCTTCGCCGCGCACTACCGGCTGTTCCGTGGCACCCCCTCGCGCATGTGGTGCGACTGGGTGTTCGCCGAAGTGTTCGGGCTCGACGTCGCGCTCGATGCGGGGACGGCGGACCTCTACTTCGACACGATCGACGCCGCGCTCAAGACCGAGGCGTTCCGCCCGCGCGCGCTGTTCGAACGGTTCGGGATCGAGGCCATCGCCACCACCGAAAGCCCGCTCGATCCGCTCGACCACCACCGCGCGATCCGCGAGAGCGGCTGGCAGGGGAGGGTGGTCACCGCCTATCGGCCCGATCCGGTGATGGACCCCGAGGCCGAGGGCTTCGCCGACAACGTCGCGCTGCTCGGCGAGATGGCGGGCGAGGACGTCGGCAGCTTCGCCGGCTACCTGCGCGCGCACGAGAACCGGCGGGCGTACTTCCGCGAGTTCGGCGCGACCTCGACCGATCACGGCCATGTCCAGGCGACCACCGCCTGGCTCGAGCGGAGCGAGATCGAGGCGCTCTACGCCAGGGCGCTCGCCGGCCAGTGCACCCCGGCCGAGGCCGACACGTTCCGCGGCCACATGCTGGTCGAGATGGCGCGGATGAGTCTCGACGACGGCATGGTGCTGCAGATTCACCCGGGCGTGCACCGCGGCCACAACCCCTGGCTGCAGGCGCGCTTCGGGCCCAACATGGGCGCCGACATCCCGATCGCCACCGAATACGTCACCGCGCTCAAGCCGCTGCTCGACCGCCACGGCAACGATTCGCGCCTGTCGGTGATCCTGTTCACGCTCGACGAGGACAGCTACGTCCGCGAGCTCGCCCCGCTCGCCGGGCACTATCCGGCGCTCAAGCTCGGCCCGCCGTGGTGGTTCAACGACAGCCCCGAAGGCATGCGCCGCTTCCGCGAGCGGGTGACCGAGACCGCCGGGTTCTACAACACCGTCGGCTTCAACGACGACACGCGCGCGTTCCTGTCGATCCCGGCGCGGCACGACGTCGCCCGGCGGATGGACTGCACCTGGCTCGCCCAGCTCGTCGCCGAGCACCGGCTCGACGAGGACGAAGCGCACGAGCTTGCCGCGGACCTCGCCTACAAGCTGGCGAAGGCGGCTTACAGGCTGTGAGCGCGCGGCTCTCGTCCGCGCTGCTGCCGAAGCTGGGCGCAGCGGTCGGAAGGCCAAGCTACGGGCGCGGCGCGCTGGCGGAGGGGATCGTCCACCTCGGGCTCGGCGCGTTCCACCGCGCGCACCAGGCCGCGTACCTCGAGGAGATCGCCGCCCGCGGCGACTGGCGCTGGGGTATCGTCGGCGTCTCGCTCCGCTCGCCGGCGGTGCGCGACACGCTCGCGCCGCAGAACGGGCTCTACACGCTGGTCGAGCGCGACGCCGAGGGCGAGCGCGTGCGGATCATGGGGCCGCTCAAGCGCTTGCTCGTGGCGCCCGAGGACCCCGGCGCGGTGGTCGCGGCGATGGCGCAGGCCTCGGTTCGCATCGTCACGCTGACGGTGACCGAGAAAGGCTACTGCCTCGCGCGCGACCGCGGCGGGCTAGACACGACCGATCCCGACGTCGCTGTGGACATGGCCAGCCTCGGCCGGCCGCGCACCGCGGTCGGCTTCCTCGTCGCAGCGCTCGATGCCCGGCGCAATGCCGGATTGCCGCCGTTCACCGCGGTCAGCTGCGACAACCTGCCCGAAAACGGCACCTTGCTGCGCGAAGCCGTGCTCGCGCTTGCCGCCACGCACGACACAGGCCTCGCCGAGTGGATCGCTGCGCATGGCGCGTTTCCGTGCTCGATGGTCGACCGGATCGTGCCTGCGACCACTGCCGAGGCGATCGAGGCGCATGCCACCAAGCACGGCTACTGCGACGAGGCGCTGGTCGAAACCGAGCGGTTCACCCAGTGGGTGCTGCAGGACCGCTTCGCCGGCGAGCGGCCCGATTTCGCCGCGGTCGGGGTGACGCTGACCGATGCGGTCGCGCCGTGGGAGGAAACCAAGCTCAGGCTGCTCAACGGGGCGCATTCGACGATCGCCTATCTCGGCGGGCTCGGCGGGATCACGCACGTGCACGAGTTCGTCGCCAGCCCCGACCGCTGCGCACTGATCGACCGGCTGTGGGACGAAAGCGCGGTGACGCTCGATCCCTCCGCGGGGATCGACGTGGCCGGGTACCGCGAGGCATTGCTCGCGCGGTTCGCCAACCCGGCGCTGCGCCACCGCACGATGCAGATCGCGATGGACGGCTCGCAGAAGCTCCCGCAGCGCCTCGTCGCGCCGTGGCGCGCGCGGCTCGAGCGCGGGCTGGTATCGCCGACGATCGAGCTGGCGATCGCCGCTTGGATGGCGTGGCAGCGCGGCGCGGACCTGCAGGAGCGCACTTTCGTGGTCGACGACCCGCTGGCCGAGACCACCGCGATGGCCTGGGCGGTAGCGCCCGATGCGGACTCCGCGGCGGCGCGGCTGCTTGCCCTGCCCGAGGTGTTCGGCGATCTCGCGCAGCGCTGGCCCGATGCAGGCGAGCGTGTGGCGGGGTGGCTCAGGCAGATTCTCGAAGCGCGCAGCTTGGACGAGTTGCTGCCCGCCGCGCTCGGCGCGGAACCGGTGCCGTGATGCGGCTGGCGCGAGCGATGCTGCTTGCCGTCGCGCTCGCGATCGGGCTTCCGGCGCAGGCCGAGCCGCCGCAGTTGCGCCAGCAAGGCAGCGCGAAGCAGCTCGTCGTCGACGGCGAGCCGTTCCTGATCATTGGTGGCGAGCTGAGCAATTCGGCCGCTTCGAGCGAGGCGTGGATGGCGCCGCACTGGCCGCGGCTGCGCGCGATGCATGTCAACACGGTGCTCGCACCCGTCTCGTGGGAGCTGGTCGAGCCCGAGGAGGGCCGGTTCGACTGGAGCTCGCTCGATGCGATGCTGCGCGCTGCGCGGGCCAACGACCTCAAGCTCGTGCTGCTGTGGTTCGGCGCGTGGAAGAACTCGATGTCGACTTACGCGCCGTCGTGGGTCAAGCGCGACCAGGCGCGCTTCCCGCGCGCGGCGCTGCCCGACGGGCGCGGGGTCGACATCCTCTCGCCGTTCGGCGCCGAGACGCTCGCCGCCGACAGCCGCGCGTTCGCTGCGCTGATGACGCATCTAAAGCAGGTCGACGGTGATGCGCAGACCGTGCTGATGGTGCAGGTCGAGAACGAGATCGGCATGCTGCCGGTGGTGCGCGACTACGGCCCGGCGGCCAATGCCGCCTTCGCTGAGCCGGTGCCGCGCGAACTGGTCGACCATCTCGTCGCGCACAAGGACGCGCTGGTACCCGGCATGCAGCGGATGTGGCTCGATCGCGGTGCGCGGACGTCGGGCTCGTGGACCGAGCTGTTCGGCGAGGGCGATGCGGCGGCCGAGGTGTTCACCGCGTGGCATTTCGCGCGCTTCGCCGATGGGCTGACCCGCGCGGGCAAGGCCGCATACCCCTTGCCGATGTACGTCAACGTCGCGCTCAACCGGCCCGGCCGGCTGCCCGGCGAGTACCCGAGCGGCGGTCCGCTGCCGCATCTGCTCGACGTATGGAAAGCCGGCGCGCCCGCGGTCGATTTCATCGCACCCGATATCTACTTTCCGAACTTCACCGAGATCGTCGCGAAGTACCACCGACCGGACAACCCGTTGTTCATTCCCGAGGGCCACAACGCCGACAATCCGACGGTTCCGGCCAACGCGGTCTACGCGATCGGCGCGCACGATGCGCTCGGCTTTGCGCCGTTCTCGATCGACTCGGTCGACGAGAACCCGGGAGAGCTCAAGAGCGCCTATGCGATGCTGAGCCAGCTCGCGCCGTTCATCCTCGCGGCGCAGGGCACCGGGCGGATCAAGGGCTTCAAGCCGAGCCAAGCTTACGACGAATCACTCGACTTCGCGCCCGACGTGGCGGTGATCGGCGACTATCGCTTCACCGTCGCCTACGCCGACATCCAGCGTCCGGTCGCCAGCCCGCAGACCGCGGGCTACGGCGCGATGATAATCCAGACCGGGCCCGAGGACTACCTGATCGCCGGGCAGGGTGTGACCGTCACGTTCGAGCCAGTCAACGGCGGCTCGGCCGGGATCGACAAGGCGTGGGAAGGGCGGTTCGACAACGGCACCTGGGTCCCCGGCCGCCTGCTCAACGGCGACCAGACCCACCAGGGGCGGCACATTGCGCTCTATGCGGGCGACTGGAAGATCCAGCAGGTGCGGTTGTACAGCTATCGTTGACTACCCTCTCCCCTTCAGGGGAGAGGAGGGAGCGCCGAAGGCGCGGAAGGAGAGGGGACCGAGTGCGGCGCTGTGTGACTCCCCCTCTCCCAACCCTCTCCCCTGAAGGGGAGAGGGCTTAGACAGCCCATTGCCGACCCTCGCGAGTGGCCTTAGGCTGTGCCGCGGAGAGGATGGGTTCATGACAAAACAGGCGGATGTGAGCGATCCGGGGCGGCGCGCGTTCCTCGGCGCGGCGGCACTCGGAACGGGCGCGGTGCTTGCAGGGGCGGCTGCACCGGGTGTGGCACGCGCGGCGGAAGGGCCGGCGCCGCAGGTCGACTTCCCGCCGACCGCGCAGGGCTTCGGCGGCGGCCCGGCCGGCACCAACAACCGCGCCGAGATCGATCTCTACGACTGCGAGGTCGAAGGCACGATGCCCGACATCGACGGGGTGTTCTACCGCGTCGGGCCTGATCCACAGTATCCCAAGGACCCCAAGTACGCCGGCGACATCATGTTCGACGGCGAGGGCCATGTGTCGATGTTCCGCATCAAGGACGGCCACGTCGACTACAAGACCCGCTACGCGCGCAACCAGCGCTGGAAGGCGCAGCACGAAGCGCGGCGCTCGCTGTTCGGGATGTACCGCAACCCGCTGACCGACGATCCGAGCGTCGAGGGGCTGAGCCGCGGCACCGCCAACACGCAGCTGTTCCTGCACCACGGCAAGCTGCTGGTGTTCAAGGAGGACAGCCCGCCGGTCTACATGGACCCGCTGACGCTCGAGACGATCGACGACTACTACACCTTCGGCGGCAAGCTCGCGAGCCAGACGCATACCGCGCATCCGAAGATCGACCCGGTGACGGGGGAGTACATCGGCTTCGGCTACGAGGCGAACGGGCTGTTGTCGAAGGACATCTTCGTGTTCTCGGCCGACAAGACCGGCAGCGTGAACTGGAGCGTCACGGTGCAGGCGCCGTACGCCGGGATGATGCACGACTTCGTGGTCACCCAGAACCACGTGGTGCTCTACCTGACCAACATGGTCGCCGACATGGACCGCATCCAGGCGGGCGGGGTGCACTTCAGCTACGACGGCAACACGCCGTGTTACATGGGCGTGCTGCGCCGGGGCGGCGACGGCAGGGACTTGCGCTGGTTCCGCGGGGCCAACCTGTTCTGCACCCACGTGATGGGCGGCTGGTCCGAGGGCGACAAGGTGATCACCGACTGGGACGGCGGCGAAGGCAACCAGTTCCCGTTCTTCCCGAGCAAGAGCGGGCCGTTCGACCCGGCCAAGTCGACCGGGCTGCTGCGCCGGTTCACGATCGACCTGTCGAGCAAGAGCAACGACCGCTACCAGACCGAGACGATCTTCCCCGAGGTCTCGGGTGTGCTCGCGCGGCAGGACGACCGGTTCCACACGCTGCCCTACCGCTACGGCTACCTCAACGGCTTCGGGCCGCGCGGCGGGTGGTGGATCGTCGACCACCAGGAGAAGACCACCACGCTGGTCTCGGTGCCCGACTACCAACTGAGCGAGATGACCTTCGTCCCCCGCAGCAAGGCCGCGCCCGAGGGTGACGGGTACCTGATCGGGATCGGCTCGAGCACCAAGGAGGCCGGCCGTTCGGATCTGATCCTGGTCGACACCAAGGATGTGGCCGCGGGGCCGGTAGCGCGCGTGAAGATGCCGTTCAAGGTGGTCGGCCAGGTTCACGGCTTCTGGGCCGACGCGAGCGAGATTCCGGGCGCTTCGGCGGCATGAGCGGCCTCATCGGGCGCATGTCCGCGCTGTTCAAACTCGTCGTCGGGGCGCTGCTGCTTGCCTCCTGCGCGGCGGCGCCCGCTCAGGAGGCACAAGGGCCGAAGCGCATCGCGCTCAGCTTCGACGACATTCCCCGCTTCCAGGGTGGCTTCATGACGCCTGACGAGCGCACCGCGGCGCTGATCGAGGGGCTGAAGCAGGCGGGCGTCGAGCAGGCGGCGTTCTTCGTCACCACCGGCAACCTCGAGGACGACTACGGCGCGGGCGGCGAGGCGCGGATTCAGGCTTATGTCGACGCCGGACACGTGATCGCCAACCATTCGCACAGCCACGAATACCTGTGGAACCGCGACGCCGCGGCCTACATCGCCGACCTCGACAAGGCCGAGGCCTGGCTCGCCGGCCGGCCGGGCAAGCGGCCGTGGTACCGTTTCCCGTACCTCGACGAAGGGCGCGATCCTGCGCGGCGCGATGCGTTGCGCGCGGCGCTGAGGGAGCGCGGGCTGCTCAATGGCTACGTCACGGTCGATCTGTGGGACTGGGCGATCGACGACATCGCCAGCGAGGCCATCCGCGAAGGGCGCGCGATCGACCGCAAGGCGCTCGGCGAGCTCTACGTCGAGACGATCGTGCGGGGCGCCGAGTTCTTCGACCGCACCGCGCGCACCACGCTCGGCCGCTCGCCGGTGCACGTGCTGCTGCTGCACGAGACCGACCTCAACGCGCTGTTCATCCCCGACGTCGTCGCCGGCCTCCAGGCCGCCGGGTGGACGATCGTCCCGATCGACGAGGCCTATCGCGACCCGATCGCGCAAGTGGAGCCCGACACGCTTTACCTCGGCGGCGGCCGGGTCAACGCGCTCGCGGCGGTTGCGGGACGCGATCCGGACGACCTTGCCTACGAGCGCAACAATGACGCCGAACTGACGCGGCTGTTCGAGGACCGCGTGATCGTGAAGGGCGACAGATGAGGCTGTTTCGTCTCGCGGCAGTGCTAGCCATCGCCGCGCTGGTCGCACCGGTCTCGGCGCAGGAAGGTCCCGCCCGCGTCGACCACGCCCGCCTGCTCGCGCCCGAGCCCGGCCAGTGGCTGGCGCCGGGGCGCACCTACGACGAGCAGCGCTTCAGCCCGCTCGACCAGATCAACGTATCCACGGTCGGCCGGCTCGGGCTCGCGTGGTTTGCCGAGATCAACACCGAGCGCGGGATGGAGGCGAGCCCGCTGGTCATCGACGGGGTGCTGTACAACGTCCAGCCGTGGAACGTGGTCACCGCCTACGACGCCAGGACCGGGCGGATGCTGTGGAGCTACGACCCCGAGGTCCCGCTGCGCTTCGGGCGGCTTGCCTGCTGCGACATCGTCTCGCGCGGGCTCGCCGCGTGGAACGGCAAGATCTACGTTGCCACGCTCGACGGCCGGCTGATCGCGCTCGATGCAAAGAGCGGCAAGCCGGTGTGGTCGACGCTCACGGTCGACAACTCGAAGGGCTACACGATCACCGGCGCGCCGCGGGTGTTCGACGGCAAGGTGCTGATCGGCAACGGCGGCGCCGAGATCGGCGTGCGCGGCTACGTCTCGGCCTACGATGCCGAGAGCGGCGCGCAGCTGTGGCGCTGGCACACCGTGCCCGGCAATCCGGCCGACGGGTTCGAGAACGCGGCGATGGAACGCGCCGCCGCGACCTGGACCGGCGAGTGGTGGCGGGCGGGCGGCGGCGGCACGGTGTGGGACAGCGTGTCGTACGATCCCGCGCTGGGCCTGATCTACATCGGCACCGGCAACGGCTCGCCCTGGGCCTACCAGTGGCGCAGCCCCGAGGGCGGCGACAACCTTTACCTCGCCTCGATCGTCGCGCTCAGGGCCGACACCGGCGAGTACGTCTGGCACTACCAGACCGTGCCCGGCGAGCAGTGGGACTACACCGCCACCCAGCAGATGATCCTCGCCGACATGCGCATCGATGGGCGAATGCGCAAGGTGCTGATGCAGGCACCCAAGAACGGGTTCTTCTACGTGCTCGACCGGGCCACGGGCGAGCTGATCTCGGCCGAAAAGATCGCGCCGATCAACTGGGCGACCAGCGTCGACATGGCGACCGGCCGGCCGGTTGAGAACCCCGCGGCGCGCTACGGCGTGACCCCGGTGATGGTCTCGCCGGGCGCGGGCGGGGCGCACAACTGGAACCCGATGGCGTTCAGCCCGCGGACCGGCCTCGTCTACGTCCCGGTCACCGAGACCTACATGGCCTATGCCGCCGCGGAGACCTTCGACGCGGCGCGCGGCGGGCTCGGCACCAGCTTCACCGGGTTCGACGCCGAGCGGCGGCAGATCGCCGAATATGCCGATGCGCATTCGAAAGGCTGGCTGTCGGCGTGGAACCCGGCGACGCAGACCGAGGTCTGGCGCGGGCCGATCGAGCAGAAGGGCAGCGGCGGAGTGCTGGTTACCGCGGGCAACCTCGTGTTCCAGGGCACCATCGGCACCACCTTCGCCGCCTACCGCGCCGACACCGGCGCCAAGGTGTGGGAGATGCCGGTGCAGCAGGTGCCGATCTCTGCGCCGGTCGCCTACGAGGTCGACGGCGAGCAGTACATTGCAGTCAACGCCGGCTGGGGCGGCGGCCTCGCGCACGTCGAGCGCGCGGCCTACACCCAGTTGTTCCTGTCGAAGCCGCGGCTGCTGGTGTTCAAGCTCGGCGGGACGGCTCAATTGCCGCCCCTCCCACCGGCCTCGATGCAGGTCCCCGAGCTGAGCCCGCCACCGGCGCTGACCGGCACGCCCGAGCAGGTCGCGCTCGGCGAGCAGCTCTATGGTCAGAACTGCGCGCTGTGCCACGGCACCGCGGCGCGCGGCGGGGTCAAGGACTTGCGCCACATGTCGCCGCAG
>DATDLP010000347.1:0-4341 GCA_036519255.1 Croceibacterium sp. | reverse complement strand
GCGTGCGCTTTCCGAAATCGGACAGGATCGCGGTCATGTCGGCGCGAGCCAGCAGCTCGGCCAGCTGGTCCACGGCCCAGCCGATGCGTTCGTCCAGATCTGGGCCGGCGATGGAGTTGAATAGCTTGCGCAGGAACGGATTGGTTTTCGGCAGCGCGCCAGCGGCTATCTGACGGGTGAACCCCTTTGCGGGCGCGTTGCAGCGTGCCGCGAAGAGGCCGTAGCACAACGTCTGCGCATACATATCGCCGAATTGCTCGACGGTCAGCGACTCGATCAGGACTTTCCGGAAGGCCTGCAACTGGCCGTGCAGCTCGCCTTCCTCACCCTCGGCCTTGAAAGTTTGCTCGATAAGGCTCCGGATCAGCTTGGCCAGGCCCGCCATGCGTATGGCGAGATCCTGAGGCGTGCCCTTGAGCGGGATATCTGCCACCAGGAATTGGTCCAGCAGTTGCGTGGTGGCGGAAGCCGCGTCGTCGCTCCATCGGATCCGGCCATTAGCGGCAGGGCGCGGTAGGTCGGCCGTCAGGCGCAGTTCGCCGTCCAAGTACCAGCGAAACGATAGGTAGTCGGTCAGAACGAGGTTGCCAAGAGATTCGCGATAGCGGGTTAGCTGCTCGCTTCGCTCCACTTTGGCGAGGTCTAGCCCCACGTCTTTGGCTTCCACGTGCCCCAGCGGCACGGTACCTCGCACGACGATGAAGTCAGGCGCGCCGCACTTGATCTGGCGCGGCTCGTTGATGGCGTCTACATCCGGGCCACCGAGAGCTTCAAGCAACGCTTCGAGCGCCGGACGGTGCGTGTGCTCGCTGGCCTGACCGGTTTTCAACGCCTGCTCCACCGATGCCAGGTAGGTGCGCACCGCTTCAAACTTGCTCATCCGTCATCCCGAAAAGTCAGTGTCGGTACCGTACGTGTAGGCTGCCAAATCCCGGCCGCAATAGGGGACATGCCGTTCTGACCTGCCCGGCGATTCTAGGACCACTTGAAGCAAGACAGGATGGCGTCGCGCCACTGAGCGCCAATAGCGCCAATGGGATCAGAGACTTCTAGGAAAGGTCTGCACAAGTCGACGACTGCGCTTGTACGAGGGTCCGGCGCTCGCCAGCCCGTCGCTTACGTCCATGAGTCGTCTTTAGCCGGAAACACGAGTCGTATGAGGCATCTAGGCCGGTCTACCTCGTGGTCGTGGCGATTCTGGAAAGCGGCACTCGCGAATCCGGGCAGCAGGTGCGTCGGACTCGGGGAACCCGGACGGGCCCGGAGGCCCGTCCGCGTCGGTATGGCGGAGACGCTAGAACTTCTGGTTGTACTGCACGTACCAGAACCGGCCCGGGATGTCGTAGTTCGGGTCGAAGCTGTTCGCGAAGTTCGAGAACGAGACGGGCGGGTCCTCGTTTGTCACGTTGCGGACGCCGGCCGTGATGCGCGCGTTCCAGGGCGCGTCCCACGAAGCCTGCAGGTCGGCGTACCAGACGTCTTCGATGACGTTCGTCGGCGCACCGTCCGGGAAGTTCGCGTTCGCGAACTGCGGGTCCTGGTTGTTGGGGTCGGAGCAGAGCCGCGGGCTGCCGAAGACGACGGGGATCGTGCAGTCCTCGTCCGTCGGGAGAAATGCCCAATTCTGGTGTACGGGCGTGATCGGTCAGGCGGCTACCGAGCTGGTCTGAGCGGCGCCATCATCGCGCACTTCGATGCCGTCGCGGAAGCGCACGCCGGCAACGAGCTTGGTCAGGAACTCGAAGCCGTTGAGCCTGCGCCAGCCGCTCTGCGCGACGAGCGCGAGCTTGAACACGAACGGCACGATGCTTTCGCGTGATACCGCGCCGCGCGTCTTGTCGGTGCGATGACGCACCGTCGCGAACGACGATTCGATCGGGTTCGTCGTGCGCAGGTGGCGCCAGTGCTCGGCCGGAAAGTCGTAGAAGGTCATGAGCTGCGGGCGGTGCTTGGTCAGCAGTTCTGCGGCCTTCGGGTACTTCGGGCCGTACGTCGTGACGAAGTGATCGAAGG
Organism: Croceibacterium sp.; assembly: GCA_036519255.1. GTDB lineage: Bacteria > Pseudomonadota > Alphaproteobacteria > Sphingomonadales > Sphingomonadaceae > Croceibacterium_A. The sequence continues at coordinate 2,328 of DATDLP010000347.1, read as the reverse complement.
CTTTCTCCGCCTCCTCGCGGGTCGGCGCCATCCAGATCGCGTGCACGTCCGCTTTCGCCTTGCGCTGCACGCTCTTCGGCAGGCGGTTGAGCACGTTCGCGGTCTTGTGCACCCAGCAACGCTGCTCCTTCGTTTCCGGATAGACCTCGGCGAGCGCTGCCCAGAAGCCCATTGCGCCGTCGCCGACGGCGAGCTGTGGCGGCGTCTGAAGGCCGCGGTACTTCAGGTGCAGCAGCACCTCGCGCCAGCTCTGCGTCGACTCGCGGTATCCCTCTTCGATCGCCAGCAGGCGCTTGCGTCCCTGCATGTCGACGCCGATCACCACCAGGGCGCACAGCGGCGCGTTGTCGGCGCGAATCCCGAAGTGGATGCCGTCGACCCACAGGTACAGCCAGCGATCCGCGTCGAGCCGCGACTCGCGGAACTTCGCGTACTCGTCCGCCCATTGCGCCTTCAGGCGGCCGATCGTGCTCGCCGTCAGGCCCTTCGCCCGCTCGCCCAGCAGCGTTGCCAGCGCGTCCTGCATGCGGTCGGCGGAGATTCCGTACAGGTACAGCCAGGGCAGCACCGCCTCCACCGAGGCGGCCTTGCGCACGTAGCGCGGCACGAGATCGGAATGGAACACGCGACCCTTGCCGGCACGGTCGCGCGCTTTCGGCACCCGCACCGGAACCGGACCCACGCCGGTCAGGACCTCGCGCTGCGGCAGGTGCCCGTTGCGCACGAGCGTCCGGCGACCGCGCTCGTCGCGATCGTCGTGCGCGGCGAGAAATGCCTCGAACTCGGCTTCGACCGCCTTCCGGACGAGATCCTGCGCGCGCTCGCGCAGCAACTGGGTCAGGGCATCGTGAAACGACTCTGGTTGACGGAACGGAACAACGTTATCGTTCGCCATGGTGGCGTATCTCCTGGGTTGGTTGGACTCTCGACAAGCCCATTCCAACCCGATACGCCACCGCTTCTCAACTCACGCCGTACACCAGATTCGGCCGTTTCTCGTTAGGCCGATCTACGATGGCGTCATTCGTCCATAGTCTTGCGTCGCTCTCAAAGGCATCTAGCAGCGGCGTCAGATCCCGTGTCAGCTGAAATACCGCTGCGACGGCAGCGGTCGAAACGGAATTGGCCTCCCAATTTGGGCCAGCCAAGTCACGCGTTGCCTTACCAACGGAATCGGAAACCCATGCCATGAGCGCTCGACTGCGAATGATCCCCCGAGTGTTCGCTCGTTTGAGTACGGAAACGGCGGCGCGAATTTCAGCTTCAAGTTCCGCGCGTTCGCGGCGACTCATGCGCGCAAACTCGTCGTAGTTGAGTGCCGAAGCGATGCCGACGAATACCCACTCGGCGTCTGTAAATGAAGGCGGACGGTCCAAGCCTCTCGCGATCGCCTTCCATGCTGACGAACACTCGGCGGCCCCTAGGACTTGAGTAGCACCGTCGTATTCGTGGTAGTCGGAATCGTATGCCTGCCACACCCACTCAGGCACGTGCGTTGGTCGGGTCGCGTGACGTGCAATGCGTCCCATGATTGCTAGGTCGCTTGCCGAATCGCGACAACATTGCTGCCGGATTGGAGGCAGTTCAAGTAGTCAGCCCAAGCCTGCATCATTCGCGTTCGTTCGGCCATGTATGAAGCGCGGTTGTACGTGGCTCGGACCTTGTTCCTTTCAGCATGAGCCAGCTGGCGCTCAATCACATCCGGCGCCCACCCGAGTTCGTTTAAGCGAGTGGACGCTAGCGCACGAAAGCCGTGGCCAGTCATTGTGTTCCGGTCGAATCCTAGACGGCGCAGGGCGACATTCACCGTGTTCTCGCTCATCGGCCTATCCGATGTGCGCAGCGACGGGAAGCAGTATCGGCTACGCCCGGTCAGAGCGCGAAGCTCGCGAAGGATCGCGACAGCCTGTGTCGGCAGGGGGACTGCATGTCCTTCGCGCATCTTCATCTTGCCGGCTGGAATGCGCCACATGGCGCCATCTAGGTCCAACTCTGCCCACTCCATCGCGCGCAGATTGCCGGGACGCACGAACAACATGGGCGCCAGCCGGAGCGCGGCCGAGGTTGCTGGCTGCCCGACGTAGCCGTGCAATGCGCGCAGCAGGTCACCAACATCCGCAGGATCCGTTATCGCCGCGTGGGAGCGCGTTACCACCGGTGCGAGTGCACCGCGGAGGTCGGCCGTCGGATCGCGCGTCGCGCGGCCCGTAGCGATCGCGTATCGGAACACTTGTCCGATTCGCTGCTTCACGCGATGCGCAGTCTCGATATTTCCCTTAGCTTCGATCTTCCGCAAAGCTGCCAGGACCTGCGGGGGGCCAATCTCCG
>DATDLP010000346.1:0-4393 GCA_036519255.1 Croceibacterium sp. | reverse complement strand
TCGCCACCCGGGAGCAGCTCGACGCGATCCTGCGGCTGGTCAAGGAAGGCCGCGCGGACAAGGGCACCGTCAGCCTGTGGGGCTTCTACGGCACCAGCCCGTCCGAGCGCACGACCTTCATCCGCGAGCGGCTGCTCGACGTGGGCGAGCTGCGCATCCAGGCGATGGACGAGAGCGGCATCGACAAGGCGGTGCTCGCGCTGACCAGCCCGGGCGTGCAGACGCTGTTCGACGTCGCGGACGCCAAGCGCATCGCGCGGAGCTCCAACGACCAGCTCAAGGACGCCTGCGAGCGCTATCCCGACCGCTTCCACGGGATGATCGCGGTCGCCCCGCAGGACCCACAGTGGTCGGCCGAGGAGCTGCGCCGCGGCAAGGAGGAGCTCGGCTTCCACGGCGTGCAGATCAACAGCCACACCCAGGGCCATTACCTCGACGAGGAGCAGTTCGACCCGATCCTGCGCGCCTGCGCCGATCTCGACCTGCCGCTGTACATCCACCCGCAGGGCCCGCCCGACGGGATGATCGGCGACATGGTCGGCGCCGGGCTCGATGGGGCGGTGTTCGGCTTCGCGGTCGAGACCAGCTATCACGCGATGCGCCTGCTCACGACGGGCGTGTTCGACCGCTATCCGAACCTGCAGCTCATGCTCGGCCACGGCTGCGAGGGGCTGCCGTTCATGCTCTACCGGCTCGACTACATGCACAAGGCCGGCATCCGCAGCCAGCGCTACCCGCGCCTGAAGCCGCTGCAGCACGACCTGTTCCACTACATGCGCAACAACGTTCTCGCGACCAACAGCGGCTTGCCGTTCGGCCCGGCGATCAAGACCATGATCGAGGTCATGGGCGAGGACCGCGTGATGTACGCGATGGATTACCCCTATCAATACGTCCCCGACGAGGTACGCTGGATGGACGATCTCGAGATCGACGCCGCGCAGAAGAAGAAGTTCTTCCAGACCAACGCCGAACGCTGGTTCAAGCTGTAGGAGAGACGATCCGATGACCACTTACGCCGTGACCGGGGCCACCGGGAAGCTGGGCCGCCTCGTGCTTGACGAGCTGCTGACAAAGACCGACGCCGCGAATGTGGTCGCCCTCGCGCGCGATCCGACCGCGCTGCAGGCCTACGACCAAAAGGGCGTGCAGGTCCGCCAGGCCGATTACGACGATCCCGCGAGCGTCGAGGCGGCGTTTGAAGGCGTCGACCGCGTGCTGCTGATCTCGGGCAATGCCGTGGGCCAGCGCGAGCGGCAGCACGGCGCGGCGATCGACGCCGCGAAGAAGGCCGGCGTGTCGTACCTCGCCTATACTTCGGTGCTCAACGCGCAGGGCTCGAAGCTCGCGCTCGCCGCCGAGCACGTTCTGACCGAAAACCTGCTCGAGAAAAGCGGCCTCAACTACGACGTGCTGCGGATGCCGTGGTATTCGGAAAATTACACGGGCTCGCTCGGTCCCTCGATCGAGCATGGCGCCATTTTCGGTGCCACTGGCGATGGACGCCTGTCGACCGCGACCCGCGCCGACCTTGCCGGCGGCGCGGTCGGAGCACTGCTCAATAGCGATGGCGGCAACATCTACGAGTTCGCCGGCGACCAGAGCTGGTCGATGGCCGAGTTCGCCGAGGAACTGGGCCGGCAGGCAGGGAAGCCGGTCGCCTACGTCAACCAGTCCGAAGCGGACTACGCGAAGACGCTCGAAAGCGTCGGGCTGCCGCCGCCGGTCGCCGGGTTCCTGGCCAGCACCAGCTACCTCTCAGGGTTCGGCGAACTGTACAGCGAGAGCAAGGACCTGAGCACGCTCTCGGGCCGCCCGACCACGCCGATCAGCGAAACGATCGCCGAGGCGTTGAAGGGGTAAGAGTTCCTCCCCGGCGAGGGGAGGGGGACCGTCCCCGCGAAAGCGGGATGGTGGAGGGGCAAGGCGCAAAGTCACCCCTCCGTCAGGCCCTCGCGGGCCTGCTACCTGCCCGAGACAAGCTCGGGGAGGATTGGGTCAGGGAGAGGAAAACAGATGGCCACCACGGTCGCAGACGCGCCATTGAAACCCGTCGCCAAGGTCACCAGCGCCGGCTGGTACGCGCTGTTCCTGGTCGCCTCGGCGCAGGCGATGAGCCTGCTCGACCGGCAGATCCTCTCGATCCTCGCGCCCGCGATCAAGGCCGACCTGCAGATCGGCGATGCCGAGCTCGGGCTGCTCTACGGCACCGTGTTCTCGCTGTTCTACGCGCTGTTCTCGCTCCCGCTCGGCCGCCTGGTCGACGGCTGGATCCGCACCAGGCTGCTGGCGATCTGCATCGCCGCCTGGTCGTTCTTCGCCGGGCTCAGCGCCTTCGCTTCGGGCTTCACGCTGCTGGCGATCTCGCGCCTCGGCGTCGGCGTCGGCGAGGGCGCGACGCAGCCGGCGGCGAACTCGATCATCTTCGACACCTTCCCGCGCGAGCGGCGCGGCACCGCGATGGCTGCGCTCGGCATCGCCACGGCGCTCGGGCTCGGCCTGTCGATGACGCTGGGCGGACTCGTCGCACATATGTGGGACGAGGCTTACCCCGGCGGCGGCCCGGGCGGTTTCTCCGGTTGGCAGTTCGCCTTCCTCGTCGCCGCCGCGCCCGGGCTGCTGCTCGCGTGGCTGATCTGGCGCATGCGCGAGCCGCAGCGCGGGGCGATGGACGGCATCGTCACGCCCCAAGACCCGGCACCGTTCAAGGCCAGCGCGGCAGTGCTCGGCGCGGTCACCCCCGGCGCCAACTGGTTCTATCTGTGGAGCCGCAAGGCGGGCGCCAGGCAGTGGGCGATCAACCTGATCGCGCTCGCGGTGATCGTGACCTTCTGCACGTTCATGGCCCGGGCGCTGCAGGACTACTCGCCGCGCCCGGACACCACGGTGCTCGGCCTGTCGTTCAACGCGCACGAGCTGCAGTGGTTCGTGGTCGCGTTCGGGGCGTTCGTGATCCTCAACCTGTTCCAGTCGCTCAAGCTGACCGATCGGCCGACCTACAACGTCGTCACCAGCCCCTCGGTGCTGCTGCTGATCGTCGTCGCCGGGCTGCAGACCTCGATCAATTACGGCGTGATGGGCTTCACCCCGTCGTTCCTCGGCCGCGAGTACGGGCTCGATCTCGCACAGACCGGCGTTCGCTTCGGCCTGCTCGCAGCGGCGCTCGGCATGGTCGGCCCCATCATCGCGGGTCCGCTGTCCGACTGGTTGACCGCCCGGATGGGCGGGCGCGGGCGTGTGTGGCTGACGATCTTCTCGCTCGGCGTGTCCCCGTTCGCCGGCATCTGGACCTTCAGTGCCGGCAGCGAGATGGATTTCTACCTGCGCTTCACCGTCTACAGCATCATCCTGACGCTGTGGCTGCCGCCGCTCTACTCGCTGCTCTACGACATCGTGCTGCCGCGCATGCGCGGGATGACGAGCTCGCTGTTCATCATCATCACCACGATGCTCGGGCTCGGCATGGGGCCGTACTTCGTCGGCATTGTCAGCGACAAGCTCAAGGGCGACCTCGGCCAGGCGATCATCTCGATCAACGTGGTAACCCCGGTGATCGTGGTGATTCTTTTCGTGCTCCTGCTGCGCATCAACCGCGACGAAAGCCAAGTGCTCGACCGCGCGCGGGCCGGCGGCGAGGCCGTCTAGGGTTGCCGGGCGGCGGGTCCGGCACGTAAGGGCCGTGAATGCCAACCGTTAGAGAAGCTGCGTTCCGCGTATTCGAGCACTTCGGGGTCGACCGCCTGTTCGGCAACCCCGGCTCGACGGAGCTGCCGATGCTCAAGGCGCTGCCCGAAGGGTTCCGCTACGTGCTCGGACTTAACGAGGCGGTCGTCGTCGGCATGGCCGATGGCTTCGCCCGCTCGAGCGGCAAACCCGCGCTGGTCAACCTGCACAGCTCGGCCGGCACCGGGCACTCGCTCGGCAACCTGTTCACCGCCTGGAAGAACAACACCCCGCTGGTGGTTACCGCCGGGCAGCAGGCGCGCAGCATCCTGCCGCACGACCCATTCCTGTTTGCCGAGCGGCCGACCGAGTTCCCGCGGCCTTACGTCAAGTACGCGATCGAGCCCGCGCGCGCCGAGGACGTACCGATGGCGCTGATCCGCGCCTTCGTCACCGCGCTGACCCCGCCGATGGGGCCGACCTTCGTCTCGATCCCGGTCGACGACTGGGACCGCGAATGCGATTGGCCGGCCCTGCCCGACCTCAGCTTGCGCAGGATGCCCGATCCCGCCGGTATCCAGCGCATCGCGGCGATGCTCGACGGAGCGAGCAAGCCGGCGCTCGTCATCGGCAACGGCTGCGCCAACTCTGGCGGGTGGAACGCAGCGATCGCGCTGGCCGAGAAGGCCGGCCTCTCGGTATGGGCCGCGCCCTATGCGGCGCGCGAGAC
>DATDLP010000345.1:0-6760 GCA_036519255.1 Croceibacterium sp. | reverse complement strand
GCCATTGACAGCGTCTCGCCGGCGAGGCGGAACGCCATGTCCAGCTCGAAACGGAACGGATAGACAGCGAGCGTACCGTCGCGCTCGGCCAGGCGAAACCGCGCACCGTCGGTCTCGTGCTCTATCAGCTCAAAAGAACTGGTCCGCGCGAAGCCATGTTTGGGCAGGGCGAACTCCTGCCCGTCCACCCGGTAGTGCCCGCCGTTGAGCGCGCCGACGATCGGGAACAGCAGCGGCGCGCGGCCGGTCCAGAATGCCGGGTCGGCATCGGTCATGTACTCGCGCCCGGCTCGATCGGTCAGCGACCACAGCTCGGCACCCAGAGGATTGATGCTGGCGGCGAGCGCTTCGCTGGCGATCGCGATCAGGCCGGACACTGGAAGCACAACGCGTAGCCGTCGGGATCGGTCAGCTCGATCTGCCGCATGCCATAGTAGCTGGTTTGCGGTGGCGCGACGGCGAGCCCTCGCGCGGCCAGCTCCGCGTGGAGCGCATCGAGGTCCGGACAGTCGACGAACAGCACGGTGTGCGCATGGCCGGCCCAGCGCGCCTCGTCGCGTTCGGGTGGGCGCTCGCCGGCATCGTAGGCGGTGTTGAGCATGATCTGTGCGCCATCGCGCCGCAGTCGGCACCAGTGGAAGAAACGGCCCTCGGCCGCGTCGATCTCCGGCGAATGCTCAACGAGTTCGAAACCGAGCGTGTTGCAGTAGAAATCGACCGCGCGCCGCATGTCGAAGACCTGCAGCAGCGGCGTCAGGCTGGCGAGCGTGGCCATCGGCGAACATCCCCAAAAGTGCGCAGCCATGCTCGCACCGGGTCCAGACGATGGCAAGCCGGGGCTCAGCCCCGCAGCTCTGCCCCCAGCTTGACCGCCGCGGCCACGATCCGCTCGGCCACCGCCTTCAGCTCCTCGTCGGTGTAGCTCTTTTCGCCCGGCTGGAGCGTGACCTCGAATGCGAGCGACTTCTGCCCCTCGGGAACGCCCTGGCCGCGGAAGTCGTCGAACACTCGCGCCTCGACGATGTTCGCCTTGTCGGCCCCCTTGACCGCGCGCAGCAGATCGCCCGCCGGCAACGCCGCTGAAACCAGGAACGCGAAGTCGCGCTTGACCGCCTGCAACGCCGGCGGCGCATAGCCGGTGCGCGCGAAGCCCGCCCCGAGCGAAGCCGCGGAGCCGCTCTTGCGCGGCGGGATCGTGTCGAGGAAAAGCTCGACCGCCATGACCGGGCCTGCGATATCGAACGCCTCGAGCGTCGTTGGATGCAGCGCGCCGAAGCGCGCGAGCACGGTCTTGGGCCCGAGCCGCAGAGTGCCCGACTGGCCCGGATGGAACTGGCGCCCGGCCTCTCCCATGACCTGCAGCTTGTCGACCGGCGCCCCGCTCTCGGCCAGCAGCGCGAGCGCCTCGGCCTTGGCGTCGAACGCGTCGTACAGCACAGACTTCCCGGAGGCCCAGCCGCGCGCGGCCTTCTCGCCCGCAAGCAGCACCCCGAGCGTCGGCCGCTCGTCGCTGCGTCCGGCTTCACCGCGCAAGTAGCGCCGCCCGAGCTCGAACAGCGCGACGCCGCTCGCACCCCGATCGAGGTTGCGCTTGGCCGCGGCGAGCAGTCCCGCGATCAGCGACGGCCGCATCGCCTTCATGTCCTCGCTGATCGGGTTCTCGAGCAGCCACAGCCCTCCGTTGCCCTCGGCGAAGTGATCGGCGTCGGGCACCGGAATGAACGACCAGGTGACCGCCTCGTTGAGCCCGCGCCCCGCGGCGGCGCGGCGCAGCCGGCGCTCCAGCTGCTGTCCCGCCGTCGCGGTCGGCCGGGCGACCCCGTCGGCACGCTGCAGCGGTGCGCTGGCGACATTGTCGAGCCCGTGCACACGGACAACTTCCTCGACGAGGTCCGGCGCGCCGTCGACGTCGGGCCGCCAGGTCGGCGCCGTGACCGTCCAGTCAGCCGCCACCGAGAACCCGAGACGCTCGAGCGTTGCCCTCTGTTCGTCCTCGGGGATCGCCACCCCGCCCAGCCGCCCGGCCAGCGCCGGATCGTACGCGACCGTCGCGGTCGCCAGCGGTGGCGCGCCTGCGCGCACCACCTCGGATGCCTCGCCCCCGCAGTGCTCGATAATCAGCGCGGTCAGCAGCTCGAGGCCGGGTTCGAGGAACGCCGGATCGACCCCGCGCTCGAATCGCGTGCGCGCGTCGGACGCGAGGCCGAGCGCACGCCCGGTCGCGCCGATCCGCGCAGGATCGAAATAGGCGATCTCGAGCAGCACATCGGTGGTCGCGTCCGACACGCCCGAATGCTCGCCGCCCATGATCCCGGCAATATCGTGCACCCCGCTGTCGTCGGCGATCACCGTCATCGAGGAATCGAGCGTGTAGGTCTTCTCGTTGAGCGCGAGCACCTGCTCGCCATCCACGGCCCGCCGCGCAGCGATCGCGCCGGTGAGCTGCGCGAGATCGTACACGTGCGCCGGGCGGCCCATGCCGATCATCAGATAGTTGGTCAGGTCGACCAGCACCGAGATCGGCCGCTGCCCCGCGCCGCGCAGGGCGGCCTGGAGCCACTCGGGCGACGGTCCATTTCGCACTCCGCGGATCACCCGGCCGTAGAACGCCGGGCAACCGTCAGGATCGTCGGTGCGGATTTCGATCGGGCAGGGGAATGTGCCGGGCACCGCCTCGATCCGCGGCGGCTTGAGCGTGCCCACGCCCGCCGCGGCAAGATCGCGCGCGACGCCATAGACGCCCATGCAATCGGGCCGGTTGGGCGTGATCGCCACGTCGAACACCGGGTTCGCGCCGCGATAGTCGGCAAAGGCGGTACCGACCGGCGCATCCGCCGGCAGCTCGATGATGCCCTCGTGGTCGTCGCCGAGCTCAAGCTCGCGGCTCGAGCACATCATGCCGTTGCTCTCGACCCCGCGGATCGCGCTCTTCCTGAGCTCGAAGCCACCGGCCGGAACCACCGCGCCCGCGGTGCCCAACACCCCGACCAGGCCCGCGCGCGCGTTCGGCGCGCCGCAGACCACCTGCAGGTGCTCTCCCCCACCATCGTCGACGGTGAGCACCTGCAGCTTGTCGGCGTTGGGATGCGGCGCTGCGGTCAGCACGCGGGCAACACGGAAACCGGCGAGCTTCTCGGCCGGATCCTCGAGCCCCTCGACCTCGATCCCGAGCGCGTTGAGCCTGGCCGCGATTGCCTTCGCGGTCGCCTCGGTCTCGAGGTATTGCTTGAGCCATGCAAGCGAGAACTTCATGCGCGCGCTCCCACACCGGCCGACAGCGTCGGCTGATCGAGGAACGAGAAGCCATAGTGCCGCAGCCAGCGCACATCGCCATCGAAAAACGCGCGCAGATCGTCCATCCCGTACTTGAGCATCGCCAGCCGGTCGACGCCGACGCCGAACGCGAAGCCTTGCCACTCATCGGGATCGAGCCCGCCCGCTTCGATCACCCGGCGGTTGATCATGCCCGAGCCGAGCAGCTCCATCCAGCCGTGCCCGGGCGCATCACCGCTGCCGCCGAGCACCCGCTTGCCGTTCTCGAGCGCGAAGCCGACGTCGACTTCGACCGAGGGCTCGGTGAACGGGAAGTAGCTCGGGCGCAGCCGGAGCACGATGTCCTCGCGTTCGAAGAACGCCTTGAGGAATGTCTCGAGCGTCCACTTGAGGTGCCCCAAGTGAATGTCGCGATCGATCACCAGGCCTTCGATCTGGTGGAACATCGGCGTATGAGTCGCGTCCGAGTCCGAACGGTAGACACGGCCAGGGGCAATGATCCGCAGCGGCGCGCCTTGGGCCAGCATCGAGCGGACCTGGACCGGGCTGGTATGCGTCCTGAGCAGCATCCGCCCGCCATGCGCCCCGTGTGGCACCGGGAAATAGAACGTATCGTGCATGGCCCGGGCCGGATGGCTCTCGGGCATGTTGAGCGCGGTGAAGTTGTGCCAGTCGTCCTCGATCTCGGGACCGGTGGCCACCGCGAACCCGAGATCGGCAAAGATCTCGGCAAGTTCGTCCATCACCTGGCTCACCGGGTGGATCGAGCCCTTGCGCGCCTCGGGTGCCGGCAGCGTCAGGTCGAGCGTCTCGGATGCCAGCCGCGCCTCGAGCTCGGACGCCGCCAGCTCGACCTTGCGCGCCGCCAACGCGTCGGTCACCGCCTGGCGCAAGCCCTGGATCTGCGGGCCTTTTTCGAGCCGCTCTTCGGCGCTCATGGCGCCCAGCGTCTTGAGCAGCACCGAAATGCTGCCCTGCTTGCCGAGATACTCGACGCGCAGCGTTTCGAGCGCGGCGAGGTCGGCCGCGGCGGCGATGCGCTCCTGGGCGCCGGCTTCAAGGGTCGTGGTATCGCTCATGAACCGGCGCCTGTAGCGGGCGCGGGCCGCGGCCCCAACCCCCTTATTCGCTGCCCGGGGTCGCGTCCAAGGTGTAGCGCAGCACGGTCGGCAGGTCGGTCTCGGGCGCGGCCCCCTGATCGGCCATGCGCTGCGGCATGACCTTCTCGAGGATCGGATGCGGCGCCACGGCGTATTCGCTCGGCGTCATGCCCATAAACGAGCGGAAATCGCGCACGAACTGCGCCTGATCGTAATACTGCCCGTCGAGCGCCTCGCTCCAGCTGTCGACCGGCTCGAGCATGAACTGCGCCAGGCTGCGCAGGAAGCGCTGCCGCCGCAGCAGCAGCTTGGGCGGAAATCCGAAATACCGGCCGCACAGCCGCTCGACCGAGCGCCGGTTCATACCGAGCCGCTCGCCGAGTTCGGCCACGTTGGCCACGTCGGGATCGCGCAGCGCCTCCTGGCAGGCCATGATCTGCGTCTCGTGCGGCACAGGCCGGTCGACGTGCTGCATCAGGAAGTCGTTGATGCCGCTGGCGATTCGATCCTCGTCTCCTTCGGCGCCCCCAACCAGGCCGACCAGCGGACGGAACAGCCCGAAGGCCTCGTGCGACTCGCCGTCGACGGTCCGGTCGCTCAGTGCGTTAGCCGGCTGCCCGATGAACTTCGACCATCCGGCCGGTTGCAGGCCCAGACCCCAGACCCGCGACTGGGTCACACCGAACTGGATCGCCTTGCTGGTTGGCCCGTTGGCGACGAACGGCCACTGCGGCGACAGTTCGCCGGGTCCGATGCAGGCGATGGGCGGCGGCCCCTCGGTGAAGCGCAGCGCCGCCCACTCGGGGTGCAGTTGATCCCCGACCCAGACGCCCGGGGCGCAATGGACCGAGGTAGCATAAAGCGCCGTAAAATACGGCTGCAGCGCCTCGGAGAGACGATAGAACCGCACTTCAATAGAGAAATCGGTATCCATCCGAGTTGCGACCCAAACCCCATCGTGCCTGGCCTGACCTTCTGGTCATTGAGCCATTACTACGAGCATCCTTTGCCCGGGCTACCCGCGCAAGCCGTATTCACGTCCCTGTGGACCCCGTCCGCGCCGTTAGAGCCCCCATGCAGCGTCAACGTTCACCAATAGCGAGCATTGCGCACCTGTCTCCTCGGGTCGAAGCTGTAGTTGCCGCAGCGGGTGGGCACGAAAAAGGGGCGCGGACGGCATCGCCACCCACGCCCCCGTTCGCATTCGCCGATCGGCGTCAGGCGGGCAGCGCGGCTTTCGCCTGCTGGATGATCGCGCCGAACGCCGCGCCTTCATTCATCGCCAGGTCGGCCATGACCTTCCGGTCGAGCTCGATCCCGGCGAGCTTGGCGCCGTGCATGAACTGCGAATAGCTCAGGCCTTCGGCGCGCACCGCGGCGTTGATCCGCTGGATCCACAGCCCGCGGAAGCTGCGCTTCTTAACCTTGCGGTCGCGATAGGCGTACTGGCCGGCCTTCTCGACGGCCTGGCGGGCGACGCGGATGGTGTTCTTGCGGCGGCCGCGATAGCCCTTGGCCTGCTCGAGAATCCGCTTGTGCTTCTGGCGCGTGGTAGTGCCGCGCTTGATACGGGACATGCTCTAGTACTCCTCAATCGAGACCGTAGGGCGCCCACTTCTTCACCGTGCGGGTGTCCGCATCGGAAAGAACGGTGGTGCCGCGGTTCTGGCGGATGTACTTGGCGTTGTGGCTGATCAGCCGGTGGCGCTTGCCCGCCACACCGTGCTTGATCTTGCCGGTCGCCGTGAGCTTGAAGCGCTTCTTGACGCCGCTCTTGGTCTTCAGCTTGGGCATTTTCGTCTCCTAGGTCAGGGACACGTCCAACCAGCCCTGGCAGCCCTTGTGGCCAGACCGGCAGATGAATCACGTGTCAGTGAAGCGGGCGCCCCTAAGCGAACGGACGACGAATAGCAAGGATAGCGATGACAGCTGGACCGAGGCCGCGACGCAGTTCAAAATACGCCTCGTGAAACACTCCGGTCTGATCCTCACTGCTGCGCTCGGAGCCTTGGCAAGCGCGTGCGGAGCCGGGGCAGAGCAAGCAGAGGGCCAGCAGTATCGAATCCCAGCCGAGAATCTCCTGCGAAATACCTTCGCGGGCGAATACGTACGGTTCGTCTATGGTGGTTCTGTACCTGATGACGAGAATCAAATTGGTTTGGTTTTCACAGGCGATGAAGTGGCCGCAGCCATCCCTGGCTTTCGAAGCCGCACTCAAGGGTACCTAGGCTTGGTCGACGAAAGCCCTAGTGTGATTGTCGAGCCATCGCTTCCGACGTCGAACTTCGACGAGATGCTGGCTGCGAACGTTGCCAGATTGGATCAGGCCCAAGACTTTGTTCCGTACGGCGACAGTGGATTGTTCTGGCCGAAAGCCAGCGTCAGCA